>JAOARA010000413.1 GCA_025211115.1 Roseicyclus sp.
AATGCGCAGCGCGCGGTCGATGGTGCCTTCGTTGCGGGGCATGATGTGCCTCCTTTCCTGAACTGATGGGAAAGGTCTAACGCACAGGCCCGAGTCGGCACGGTGACACTGTCACCGCGTATCTGCGGCAATCCGTTCCAGGCCCGCGCGGTCGGTGATCCGCACACCGCCCTTTTCCTGCACCACGACGCCACCGCGCGCGAACTCGGCCAGCCGTCTGCTGACAAAGGCGCGGCCCGAGGCCGTTTCGGCCGCCAGCGCCGCATGGGTGGCCGTGACGAAGCCGCCCACCTCGAGCCGCATCAGAACGCGGGCGAGCCGCGCGTCGAAGCCGGTCAGGGCGACCTCCTCAACGAGGCGCTGATATTCGGTGAAGCGCTGCGCAACCCCGTCGAAGACCAGCACGCGGAACGCGTCATCCTCGGCCAGCCTGCGGCGGAAATCGCCGGCGGGGATCAACTCGCCCGCCACGTCCTCCTCGACCACGCCTTCGGCGCTGTAGTGCCGATCCTCCACAAGGCAGGTAAAGGTCTGCAGGCAGACGGTGCCGGCCGTCACGCGATACAGCACCACCTCGCGCCCGTTGGCGGCGGTCAGGCTCACCCGGATCGTGCCGCGGTCGAGCACGAGGAAGCCGGGGCAGGCGCTGCCGGGCTGGAACAGCACATCGCCCGCGCGGGCGGCGAAACGGCGGATCATGGGGCCCTCCGGTCATGGACCCGATCAACTTCCCGCGCGGGGCGGGGACGGTCAACCGGGATTGACGAAACCGCCGTTCCGGCGCAGACCCGCGCCATGACCGAGGATCGCAAACCCCGCCGCACGCAGGATGTCTACACGCTGGTCGTGGAGGTCGGGCGCAAGTCCGGCGACGGCCTGCCGGACAAGGCCACCGGCGCGGCGCTCCTGTGCTACGCCTCGGGCGTGGACGAGGCCGAGGCGGTGCGCGAGACCGTGGCGATCCTGAAGCAGGCGGACCTCGCGCCGCTCGACGTCACCGGCCACGGCACCCGCGCCGAGCGCGAGGCGGCGGGCGAAGAGATCTCGGAGGACGAGGCCGCGCTGATGCAGCGCGCCGCCGACGAGAACTCGGTCATCGTGGCGCAGATGACGGCCTTCTACGACTGATCCGGCATCGGATCCCGGATCGGCCGGAGGGGCGGCACCGCGCTCACCCCCGCCCGCCGGTCGCCCGCGCGCTCGCCGCCACCAGCGCCTGCGCCGCCGCGCGGTCCAGCTTGGCCAGGCATGGCGTGCGATCCACCGCGGCGATGTCATGCCGCCGCGCGCCATCCTCGGCGGCCAGGACATCCGACAGAAGCGCCGTTTCCACCCCGCAGCGATCCACCGCGACGCAGGCATGGTCATCGAGCATGATGTGGAAGAAATCCCGCACCGGACGGCGCGTGTCGCGCTGCGCACCCGCACTGCCCAGCAGATCGGCCGCCCGCACCAGCACCCGCTCCTGCCCGAACAGGTATTCGACCGTCGGCCCGTCGCGCATGATATGCGTCTCGGGGCTGAGCAGCAGGTCATCCTCCAGCCCGAAATAGGGCGCGCGCAGCCGCACCGGCACCGCCCGCCCCAGGCACAGCCGCGGCCGCCGCTCGATCCAGCGCAGGGGCAGCCGCTCACCCGTGACGGTGATCAGCATGTCGCCCGCCGACAGCTGCGCGACGGGGCGCGGCCCCTCGGCGGTCATCAGCCAGGTGTCGGCGCTGATCGCCGGAAGCTCGGCGGCCTGCACCCCGAAGCCCGCGACGGCGGCCACGTGGCAGACCGACAGAAAGCGCGGGTCGCGCGGCAGCGCCTCGTCGAACCGGGCGGCACGGGCCACGCCGGTGCGTTGGCGATGCATCGTCCCGCGGTCGTGGTTCACGATATCCACCAGGTCGCTGCGGCCCCGTGCGCAGCTGCGATAGCGCAAGGCGACGGTGTCGCCGGCCTGCACGAAGCCCGGCGGGGTCAGGCAATCGACATCGCCATGGACCAGCCGCAGCCGCCCGTCCGCCACGGCATAAAGCGCCACCGCCGACCCGGCCTCGGCCGCGCCCTGCCACAGGCGCACCGCCGCGTGACGCCCGACCGGCGGCACTGTCACCTCGAGGCAGAGCGTCATCGCCGCAAGCGGCCGCGGATCGACGGACCCGGCGGCCGGCATCAGCTCGGCCCCGTTGGACCAGATCCCGGCCCAGCCCGCGCGCGCCAGGCCCCCCGCGTCCAGCGCCCCGTCATCCACGCCCCCGCCATGGGGCGCCCCTGCCTCGGGCAGCCACCCGGCCCCCGCGGGGCGCGCCACCGCCGCGCTCATGCGGCACCCGCCCGGAGGATGCGGGCCTCGCGCGCGCGCAAGGCACTGCGCGCCGAGATCCCGTAGCCGCGGCGCGTCGCGGGGTCGATCCGCGGAAACAGCGCCAACACCTCGGCCTGCACGCCCTTGTCCAGCGCCGAAAGGATATGCGGACCGGGCAGGAAGCTCTCGGTCGCCATGCCCTCGGCATAGATGATCTCGTGCCGGTCGAAGAGCAGGTGGACATACTCCACCTCGCCCCCCGCCTGCACGCGCACCGAGCAGCCGTTGACAAGATCCTTGGCCGCGACGAGCACCTCGTCCTCGCCGAACATCAGCTCCGCCATCCAATGCGTCACGAGGATCCGGTGCTGCGGCGAGACGACAAGCCGCCGATGCGCCCCGAAGGTCCCGGCCTCGATCACGATGGGCGCGAAACGTCCCTCGGCCGCCACCCGGCGGCGTCCGATCCAGCGCAGCGGCTGCAGGCCGTTGTCGCGCGTCTCGACCAGGTCGCCGATCCGCAGCGTCTCGATCCGGCGCTCGCCCTCGGCGGTGCGGATCAGCGTGCCCGGCGTGAAGCAGGGCACCGTCGTCACCGTGACGAAGGCGGTGTCGCTCAGCCCGGCGGCGTTTTCCGCCGTGTAGCTGAAATTCGTGCCGACCGGACCGGACAGGCCCGTCAGCCCGGCGGGCGGCACGATCTGCAGCGTGCCATCGGCCAGCAGCGTGATGCCATGCCCGCTGGACAGCGTCACCGTGTCGCCCGCGCTCACGCGCACGCCGTTGACATGGGTCACGACGGCCAGGCCCACGCCATTGCCGTCATTGGCCAGGACATCGACCACCGCGACCTGCTGCTCGTTCAGCGTGATGGTGTCGTCGGCCGCGACGAACGCCCCCTGCACGGAATTCGCGGCGATCAGCACGGCACTGTCGATGCTGCTGTCGCCCACGTCCGTGATCCCCAGCGTCAGCGTGTTGATCTGCCCCGCATTCACCGGGATCGCCACCGACAGGGTGACGGTGAACCCGTCCATCTCGGTGTTGTAGGCGTCGCCGGTGTTGTTGATGAACAGCGTGCCGTTATCGGACTGGTTGACCGAGTTGATCTGCGTCACGTCCAGGATCGGCGAGGTGACGAGCTGGCCGTTGATCCAGATGCCGAAGGCGTCATTGTAGAGCGACCCGGTGTATTCCGGGTATTCATCCGAGGCGAAGACGAACTGGATCGACAGCACATCGCCCGTCGGGATGAAGGTGGTTTCCAGCACCGCCGCATCCCAGGTCGAACTGCCGGTGATCGCGTCGAAGAGCGGGTCGTTGTTCGCCCCCGACGAATTGAACGAGATGCTGCTGCTGCGGTTCGGATCGCCCGAGCCTTGGGTGAAATTCGCCACGTTCCCGGTGGTCAGGATCACCCCGCTGTCCGAAGGCGTCACCCCCGGCGTGATGCTGTCGCCGTTGGTGTAGATCCCCGACGACCGCGTGTCGCCCTCGTATCTTGCACCCAGAACCGTGACGTCGTCGCCGAAGATGGTCTGCGCCATCTCGAGCGCCGACGCGAAGCGATCGATATCGAGCTCCTGCCCGGTCGCCATCAAAACCTACCATGCCTCAAGGCCGGAAGGTCAGGTCTGTCGGCACGAACAGGCCACGGGCACCCCCGCGACCCTGTCTTTCGTATCCGATGCGGTCTCTGCCGCTGCCTGCCCCGACACTATTTTTTACCATTTATGTCAAAAGTATATCTCCCGTTTGTTCAAAAGTTTACCTTTTGATGAGGCCACCCCCCCGCGTCCTGCCCTTTTGTGCCTTTGCCGCCACAGCTATACCCGTGGCCACCGCCAGACGGAGCCACGCCATGCCCATCGACCCCGCCCGCCTCACCGCCGATCTCGTCCGCTGCCCCTCGGTCACCCCCGAGGAGGGCGGCGCGCTCCCGCTTCTGCAGGGGATGCTGGAAAGCGCGGGCTTCACCTGCACCCGCGTCGACCGCAACGGCACGCCCAATCTCTTCGCCCGCTGGGGTGCCAAGGGCGCGGCGCGCAGCTTCGGCTTCAACGGGCACACCGATGTCGTGCCGGTGGGGGACGAAGGGGCCTGGACCCACCCGCCCTTCTCGGCCCATGACGAGGACGGCTGGCGCTACGGCCGCGGCGCGACCGACATGAAATCCGGGGTCGCCGCCTTCATCGCCGCCGCCATCGACCACGTCACGGATACCCCGCCCGAGGGCGCGATCCTCATCGCCATCACCGGCGACGAAGAGGGGCCGGGCCGCGACGGCACCATCGCCATCCTCGACTGGATGGACGCGACGGGCGAACAGATGGACATCTGCATCGTGGGCGAGCCGACCAGCGGCGAAACCATCGGCGACATGGTCAAGATCGGCCGCCGCGGCTCGATGACCGCGCATTTCGAGGTGATCGGCAAACAGGGCCATTCCGCCTACCTTCACAAGGCGCTGAACCCGATGCCCGCGGTCGCCCTGCTGGCGCATCGGCTCTCCTCGCATGTCCTCGACGAGGGCACCGACCATTTCGACCCCTCCACCCTCTCGGTCACCACGATCGACACCGGCAACCCGGCCTCCAACGTCATCCCCGCGCGCACGCGCATGACCGTGAACCTGCGCTTCAACGACCTGCACACCGGTGCCACCCTGACCGACTGGCTGCGCGCCGAGGCCGACCGCGTCGCCCATGAGACCGGCACGCGGATCGAGATGACGGCCCAGGTCTCGGGCGAGGCCTTTCTCACGCCGCCCGGCGATCTCTCGGCGCTGGTCACCCGCGCCATCGGGCAGGAAACCAACCAGTCCCCGGTCCTCTCGACCACCGGCGGCACCTCGGACGCGCGTTTCGTCAAGGATCACTGCGCCGTGGTGGAGTTCGGCCTTGTCGGCCACCGCATGCACGAGGTCGACGAACGCGTCCGCCTCCAGGACATCCACGACCTCAAGCGCATCTACGCCCGTATGCTCACCAATTACTTCACCCCCCGTTAAGGTTAACGCGCCCCCCCTCCCATCTTCATCCTCCAAATATGGCCGCCGGAGGCTCCCGCACCCTCGACCCGCGCCACCGCCCGCCGATTCCCGCATGACGGCCCCACCGGGCCATGATAGGCCGGTGCCATGGCCAAGCTTCCCACCCGCGACCAGGTCCTCGCCTGGATTTCCGAACACCCCCACGCGACGTCGAAACGCGACATCGCCAAGGCCTTCGGCATCAAGGGCGCGGCCCGCATCGACCTCAAGCGCCTCCTCAAGGAGCTCGAGGAGGACGGCCATCTCGAGAAGCGCCGCAAGACCTACCGCGACCCCGACAAGCTGCCGCCCGTGTCGGTCCTGCAGGTGCTTGCCCCCGACGATCTCGGCGATCTCTTCGCGCGTCCGCTGGAATGGCAGGGCGAGGGCCCCGAGCCACGCATCCTCTTTTCCGCCCGCGCGACCGATCCCGCCGTGGGCCAGGGCGACCGCATCCTCGCCCGCCTGCAGGAGGTGCAGGGCGAAGACCACCAGTATGTCGCCCGCCTGATCCGCAAGATCGGCACCAACCCCCGCCGCCTGCTGGGCATCTTCCGCACAGGCGCCGAGGGCGGCCGCATCCTGCCGATCTCCAAGGGCTCAGACACCGAGTGGCAGGTCCGCCCCGGCGACACCCATGGCGCCAGGGACGGCGAGCTGGTCGAGGCCGAACAGGCCGGCCCGAAATCCCGCATGGGCGCGCCGCGCGCGCGCATCGTCACGCGCCTCGGCGATCCGGGTGCCGCGCGCGCCGTCAGCCTGATCGCAATCCATGAATACGGCATCCCCGATGCCTTCCCCGATGCCGTGATCGAGGAGGCCGACGCCGCCAAACCCGCGGGCCTGCAGGGCCGCGAAGACCTGCGCGACATGCCGCTGGTCACCATCGACCCGTCGGACGCGCGCGATCATGACGACGCTTGCTACGCCCATGCCGACGACGACCCCAAGAACAAGGGCGGCCATGTCATCTGGGTCGCCATCGCCGATGTCGCCCATTACGTCCGCCCCGGCTCGGCGCTGGACCGCGAGGCGAAGAAGCGCGGCAATTCCAGCTATTTCCCCGACCGCGTCGTGCCGATGCTGCCCGACCGCCTGTCGGGCGACCTGTGCAGCCTGCACGAGGGCGTGCCGCGCGCCTGCATCGCCCTGCGCATGGTCATCGACGCCGAGGGCAACAAGATCGGGCACGAATTCGTGCGCGGCCTGATGCGCTCCGTCGCATCCCTGAACTACGAAGAGGTGCAGGCCGCCCAGGACGGCAGCCCCAACGACAAGACCGGCCCGCTGCTCGAGCCCGTCATCGCACCGCTCTTCGCGGCTTACGAGGCGCTTGTCGCCGCGCGCAAGCGCCGCCAGCCCCTCGACCTCGACCTGCCCGAGCGCCGGATCGAGCTGAGCGAGGAGGGCGAAGTGCTGTCGGTCGGCTTCAAGGACCGGCTCGACGCGCACAAACTTATAGAAGAATTCATGGTGCTGGCGAATGTCGCCGCCGCCGAAACCCTGATCGCCAAGCGCCAGCCGCTGCTCTTCCGCGTCCACGAGGAACCCAGCCCCGAGAAACTCGACGCCCTGCGCGAGACCGCCGCCGCCTCGGGCTTCACGCTGGCCAAGGGTCAGGTGCTGCACACCAGCCAGCTCAACCGCCTTCTGGCCGAGGCCGAGGGGACCGAGTTCGACGAGCTCATCAACATGTCGACCCTGCGCTCGATGCAGCAGGCCTATTACAACCCGGAAAACTTCGGCCATTTCGGCCTCGCGCTGAAGGCCTACGCGCATTTCACCTCGCCGATCCGCCGCTATTCCGACCTGATCGTGCATCGCGCGCTGATCTCGGCCCATGGCTGGGGCCGCGACGGCCTGTCGCTCGAGGAGATCGAGAGCCTCGACGCCACCGCGAAACACATCTCCGAGACCGAGCGCCGGTCCATGGCCGCCGAGCGCGACACCGCCGACCGCTACCTTGCCTCCTACCTCGCCGACCGCGTGGGCGGGCAGTTCACCGGCCGCATCTCGGGCATTGCGCGTTTCGGCGCCTTCGTGAAGCTGGACGAGACCGGGGCCGACGGCCTTCTGCCGATGCGCGCCATCGGCAACGAGTATTTCCACTTCGACGCCGAAACCCAGACGCTGATGGGTGCGGACAGCGGTCTGACCATCGGCATCGGCGACCGCGTCACCGTGAAACTGGCCGAGGCCGTGCCGGTCACCGGCGGGCTGGTCCTGGATCTCGTCGAGATCGACGGGCGGCAGGCCCCGGTGCGCCGCGGGCGCGGCAAATCCGGCGGGCCGATGCGGCGCAAGGCCGGGCAATCGGCAAGGAAACGCGCAGGTCTTCGCAAGAAAACGCCGAGCCGCAAGGGCGGACGTTAAGCCGCTTTTAACGGATCGCGGGCCAGATTACGCCCATCGTGCCGGAACTGGACCGGAATCGCCGCGTAATCCTGGCATTTCGGCTATATTGTTCCGTAATCGAGCACAGCGTAACCAGCACAGTCGGACACAAGACAGAACATGCGCCGCTTTCTCCCAGCATGGCTTGCCGGGCTTCTGGCCCTGGTCCTGCCCCTGTCACACGCCTTGCCCGCGGCGGCGCTGCCGCCTGCGGCTTCGCTCCGGCCCGAGATGCGGCCGTTGGACGGGACGCGCCCCGCCCCAACCCGCGTCACCGTCTCGAGCCAGGCGACCCGCCTTGCCGTCGCGCGCTCGCTCCGCCCGCTCACCCGCGGCACCGTGGTGCCGGTCGCGGCCCCCGCGCCCGCAGCCGACAGCGGCTTCGCCGCCTGGACCCGCGCCTTTCGCGCCCGCGCCACGGCGCAGGGGATCAGCGCCGCCACCTTCGACCGCGCCTTTTCCGGCGTGACCGTCAACGCCCGCGTGCTGGAGCGTGACGGCAACCAGGCCGAGTTTTCCCGCCCGCTCTGGGACTATCTCGACAGTGCCGTTTCGGAGACGCGCAGCGCCAACGGGCGCGCCGCCCTCTCGCGGCACCGCGATATCCTTGACCGCATCGAACGCCGCTACGGCGTCGAGGCCGAGGTGGTGGTCGCCGTCTGGGGCCTCGAATCGGCCTATGGCGCGATGCGCGGCGACACCGACATCATCGCCGCCATGGCGACGCTCGCCTACGAGGGGCGGCGCCGCGACTTCTTCGAGGCGCAGCTGATCGCGGCGCTGCGCATCCTGCAGGCGGGCGATGTCGGCCCGCGCCAGATGGTCGGAAGCTGGGCGGGCGCGATGGGCCACACGCAGTTCATGCCGACCTCCTACCTCGAGCATGCGGTCGATTTCGACGGCGACGGGCGGCGCGACATCTGGTCGGACGACCCCGTCGACGCGCTCGCCTCCACCGCCAATTACCTGCGCAACCATGGCTGGACCACCGGCCAGCCCTGGGGGATGGAGGTGCGCCTGCCCGAGGGCTTCGACTACGCCCTGACGGGCGAGCAGGTGAAGCGCGACGCGGGCTTCTGGAACGCCCGCGGCGTGCGGCTGGCCGATGGCGGGCGCGTGCCCGACCATGGCGAGGCGTCGATCCTGCTGCCCGCGGGGCACAGGGGCGTCGCGCTGGTGATCTACGACAATTTCCACGTGATCGAGCGCTACAACCCCGCCGATGCCTATGTCATCGCGGTCGGCCACCTGTCGGACCGGATCGCGGGCGGCCCCGCGTTCCGCGGGGACTGGCCGCGCGAGGATCGCGCACTCAGCCGCGCCGAGCGCGAGGAATTGCAGCACAGGCTCGTCCGCGCCGGGTTCCACCGCTACGCGGTCGACGGGATCATCGGGCCGCAGACGATCGCGTCGGTCCGCCGCTTCCAGGCCTCGCTCGGATGGGTGCCGGACGGCTACGCCTCGCTTCGCGTTCTCGAACGCCTGCGCGGATCGTAGGGGCGGGGGGGACGCAGCCCACCATCACGATCCGAAGGGTGGGCCATCCGGCGCACCGCGCCAAAAAGCGGGTTTCACGCACACTGGGCCTAACCCTTCCTTAACCCCGCCGTGGCATACCCCCCGCCCAAGGACATGTCCCGGCAGGCGGGTGACGCCGACTGCCACACCACCAGGTTTCCGCGCCCCGCCTCCCGCGGGGTCCGACACGAGCCGGACAGGGGTCCGGGGTAGCGCCCGGACCGATCCACGGACACCGCCTTGGCGGCGCCGCCATCCTTGTCGTCAGGACAGACGGACCACCCCCCGAGACAGCAACCTGTGCCGATGCACAGGACAGGCCAGCCCACCCCGCGGGCGGGCCAAGGCCCGCCCCTGCGCGATCAGTCGCGCAGCAGCTCGTTGATCGAGGTCTTCGACCGCGTCTGCGCATCCACGCGCTTCACGATCACCGCGCAGTAAAGGTTCACGCCGTTCTTCGACGGCATCGACCCTGCGACGACCACCGAACCGCTCGGCACCTCGCCATACATCACCTCGCCGGTTTCCCGGTCGACGATCTTGGTCGATTTCCCGATGAAGACCCCCATGCCCAGCACCGAGCCTTCGCGCACGATGCAGCCCTCGACCACTTCAGAGCGCGCCCCGATGAAACAGTTGTCCTCGATGATCGTCGGCCCGGCCTGCATCGGCTCCAGCACGCCGCCGATCCCCACGCCGCCCGACAGGTGGACGTTCTTGCCGATCTGCGCGCAGCTGCCCACCGTCGCCCAGGTGTCCACCATCGTGCCGCTGTCCACATAGGCCCCGAGGTTCACGAAGCTCGGCATCAGCACCACGCCCGGCGCGATATAGGCCGAGCGGCGCACGACGCAGTTGGGCACCGCGCGGAAGCCCGCGGCTTTCCACTCACCCTCGCCCCAGCCGGCCCATTTGCTGTCGACCTTGTCCCACCCGCTGCCGCCCTGCGGCGAGCCCGACTGCATCTCCATGTCCTTCAGGCGAAAGCCCAGCAGCACCGCCTTCTTCGCCCACTGGTTGACGTGCCAATCGCCATTGTCCTGCCGTTCGGCCACGCGCAGCGACCCGCTGTCGAGCGCCGAAAGCGTCGCCTCGATCGCGTCGCGGGTTTCGCCCGTGGTGGCGGGGGTGATCGTGTCGCGGGCCTCCCACGCGGCTTCGATGGCGGCTTCCAGCTGGGCGTTGGACATGGTCGGGGCTCCCTCGGGGTTCAATGGCGTCGCGCGCGGTCATAGCGGGCGCGCCCCCGGCTGGCAATCCGGGCACGCTCGGGCTAGGCCTTGGGCGTAGTGCGAAAGGACAGTGCATGAAGGACGACCCCCGCGGACCGTTCCGCCACGCAGGCCAGGATCTCGAATCCGCCCGCCAGTTGCCCGACACCCCGCAGGCGCGCTCGCCCGCCTACCGGCTGGCCTTCGACGACCCCGATTTCCTGTTGCGCGACGAGCTGCGCCCGGTCCGCCTCCAGCTGGAGTTGCTGAAACCCCAGCTCGAGCTGGACGAGCGCGGCATCAATTCCACCGTGGTGCTCTTCGGCGGCGCGCGCATCCCCCGCCCCGAGGCAAAGGACAGCGCGAAAAGCGACGCGCTGCGCGACATGAGCCGCTACTACGACGAGGCGCGGCGCTTCGCGCGGCTCATCACCGAGCGTTCGGTCGAGACGAATTGCACCGAGAATGTCATCGTCACCGGCGGCGGCCCCGGCGTGATGGAGGCCGGCAACCTCGGCGCCTCCGAGGCGGGGGGTTGTTCCATCGGCCTCAACATCGTGCTGCCGCACGAGCAGGTGCCGAACGAATACGTCACGCCCGAGCTGTGCTTCAACTTCCACTATTTCGGCATCCGCAAGATGCATTTCCTGTTGCGCGCCAAGGCCATCGCCGTCTTTCCCGGCGGCTTCGGCACGCTGGACGAGCTGTTCGAGTCGCTCACGCTGATCCAGACCGGGCGCATGGAACAGGTGCCCGTCCTGCTCTTCGGCGAAACCTTCTGGCGCGACATCGTCAACTGGGACGCGCTGGCCGCGGCGGGCACGATCTCGGCCGAGGACCTGGACCTTTTCCGCTTCGTGGAAACCGCCGAAGAGGCGCTGGACGTGATCGACGGCTGGGACAAGACCGGCCGTCGCGGCACGATACCGGGGCGGTAGCGGCGTTAACCCTCCGACAGGATCGCCGCGCATTGCCGCGGCAGCTCGGCCAGCGTCATCGGCCCGCGCGGCGGCGGCGGCACGTAATCGGGATCGGGCGGCGGCGGGTTCAGGATCGCCTCGGCGCGCGCCCGCGCCTCGTCGCAGCCATCGCCGGGGGGCGGGGCCGCCTGCGCCTCGCAGTCGCGCGAGCCGGGCGGGCAGTTCAGCCGCACGTGGAAATGGTAGTGATGCCCGTTCGCGGGCCGGATCGTGCGCAGCCAGGACCGGTCGCCGGTGGCGTTGTCGCACATCCAGACCTTCGCCCCGGTGAAGACGAAGATCCGCGCCACGCGGGGATCGGAGGCGGCCAGCCGCAGCACCTCCATGTGTTCGGCGGTCCAGTTCTCACCCACCCGCGCGCCGCGCGCCGAGCGGGTCGAGATCGACGACAGGCTCTCGCGCTCGGCCTCGGTCAGGTCCAGCCGACCGGGCGGCAGCATCCAGATGTCGACGTCGAGGCCGGACTGGTGGCTGACATGCCCCGTCAGCATCGGGCCGCCGCGAGGCTGCTGCATGTCGCCCACGTATAGCCCGTTCCACGAGGTCTCCGCCGCCACGCGCGCAGACAGCTCCTGCACGTAATCGACCAGCACCGGATGCCCCCAGTTGCGGTTGCGCGACAGGCGCATCGCCTGCCAGGTCGGGCCGGTCTCGGGCAGCGCCTCGGCCCCGGACAGGCAGCCGCGCGAGTAGAAGCCGATCACCTCGGACGGCCCGCCCGCGGGCGCGCGTTCCGCCCCGAACAACAGCCGCGCCTCCTGCCCCGAGCGGGTGGCGTCGAGCGGCGGCAAGGCGGGGCCGCCCCCTCCGGTCGGGCTGCAGGCGGCCACAAGGGCCAGGGCCGCGGCACATGCGAGGTGTTTCAGCATCAGACGGCCTCCCCCCGGCCATCGGGATCGACCCAGAGCAGCAGGACAAGGCCAACGGCGAAGAGCGCGACCAGCGGCGTCACGCCCATCTGCTGGCTGCCGGTCACCTGCGTGACGACCCCGATGGACAGGGGCGCGATGAAGGAGGTGGCCTTGCCCGCCAGCGCGTAAAGGCCGAAGCCCTCGGTCATCCGCGCCGGATCGGCCTGCCGCACCATCATCGTGCGCGACGCGGATTGCAGCGACCCGCCACCGGCCCCGATCAGCGCGCCCAGCACGTAAAAGGCGATGTCGGGCAGCGACGAGTCCGGCCCGACGGGAATGCCGAAGACGCTCTCGCGGCTGACGAAGACGACGCCCAGCGCCACCAGCGTCAGCAGCAGCACGTTCACCACGATCACGGGCTTGGGCCCGTAGCGGCTGTCGGCCTTGCCGCCGAGCCAGGCGAAGAGCGCGCCGGTCAGAACGGCGAGGATGCCGAAGATGCCCACGTCGACCACCGACCAGCCCAGCACCCCCGCGGCATAGATGCCACCGAAGACATACATCCCGTTCAACGCATCGCGGTAGAACATCGACGAGCCGAGATAGGCGAAGAGGCTGGGTTGCGCCGGCAGCGTCCGCAGCGTGCGCTTCAGGTCCGGCCAGGCCCCGCGCAGCGCGGCCCGCATCGGGATCGCACCGGGCATCCGCGCGTCGCGCACCCAGAGGAAGAAGGGGATCATGAAGACGACATACCAGATCGCCGTCAGCGGCCCGACCGCGCGCGTCCCCTCGCGCGCCTCTGGGTCGAGGCCGAGGATCGGCTCGATCCCGATCAGGGTGCGCCCCGTCTCGGCGTTCTCGGCGAAGAGCAGCAGCATCGCCACCAGCGCCACGAAGCCGCCGAGATAGCCAAAGGCCCAACCCGAGCCCGAGATGCGGCCAAGATCGTCGCGGTGGCCCAGAGTCGGCAGCAGCGAGTTGGTGAAGATCGTTGCGAACTCCATCCCGATCAGGCCGACCGCGAAGAGGAACAGGATCAGCACAAGGCTGAAATCGCCCGGCACGGCATACCACAGGCCCCATGCGCCGATGACGTACATCAGCGAGAACAGCCAGACGAAGGGCATCCGCCGCCCCGACAGGTCCGCCACCGCCCCGAGGAAGGGGGCCGAGACGGCGATCATCAGCCCCGCCGCACCGACGCCGTAGCCCCAGGCGGTCTGCGCCGCAGTGCCGTCGCCCAGAAGCTCGTTGATGTAGGGGCCGAAGATGAAGGTCAGCAAAAGGGTGTTGTAGGGCTGGCTCGCCCAGTCGAAGGCCCACCAGCCCCAGATGCGGCGCTTGGCCGTCCGGTCCGCCGAGGACAGGGGGGGGATGGGCGTGGGTTCGGTCAGCACGCTCATGGCAGGCACAATCCGCCAAGCCGTGTGGCTTGTCTACGGGCTTGATGGGCGGGTCATGCAAATATCACGCAGAGGTCGCGCCGGGATCACACGGGGTGCAACCCCTTGAAATCGGGGATTTCAGGCGGGGTGTCGCGCGTCATTCCCGGCCAAGCCCGGCGCGGCGTCCTGCATCGGCGGCCAGGGCCGCGTTGCATCCGCCTCGGCCCAGGCGGCGACCCAGGCGGGCAGCGCGGGCGAGGCCCCGTCATGGCCCAGCGCCGCGGCCACGCGCCCGGTGGGGGCAAGCCGCCCCCGCTCGGTCACGCCGGTCCGCAGGAGGGCATGGTTGCAACAGGTCTCGCCCCGCCACATCGCCTGTTCGATGTAGAAGAACCGCGTGTCCCAGCCCAGCAGCCGCGTGCGCAGCTCGACCCGTTGCAGCCCGGTGATCCGGGCGCGGTAGCGCACCGAGGAGCCCGCGACGACCAGCCCCCACCGCTCGCGCTTGAGCACCTGCCACAGGCCCATACGCATCGACAGCGCGAAGCGCCCGAGGTCATAGAGCGTCAGCACGCGGCCGTTGTTCATCTCGAGGAACCCGTCGAGATCATTGGGCAGGCAGCGCAGCGGCAGCACATGCGTGTCGAAGACCCCGATCCGCGGCTTGCGGCGTTCGGAGACCATGATCGCGGAGAGGCGCAGGTAGGGATACATCCCCTCGGCAAAGCGCAACCGCCCGCGCCGATCAAGCCCGCCGTTGCGTCACGGGGTGCCCCGCCCACCCCACATCGGCCGCGCGCCGCTTGCACCGCGGGGCCTGCCCGACTATCTGGCAGGAACGCCAGTCAAAGGGACCGCTTCGCAGATGACCTCGCTTTTCCAGATCCTCATGCTTCTGATCGACGTGGCCTTTTTCATCGTGCTGGCCCATATCGTCATGAGCTGGCTGATAAATTTCGGCGTGCTGAACATGCGCCAGCCGATCGTGGCGCAGATCTGGGACGGGCTGAACCGGCTGCTCGAACCGGTCTATGGCCCGATCCGCCGCCGCCTTCCGGCGATGGGCGGGCTCGACCTTGCGCCGCTGATCTTCATCCTCGGCCTCTATGCGCTCGAGATCATCCTGCGCAACAACGTGGCGCTATTCCTCTGAGAGCGGCCTGACCGCGTCGCCCGGCGCGATCCGTCCGGGCGTCAGCACCTCGGCGCACCATCCGCCATGCCCGCGCATCGCGGAATAGCCGCCATGGCCCAGCGCCGCCTCCATCCGTGAACAGGGCGCGCAGACCGTCGTCAGGCGCAGGACCGCGCCGCCGATCTCGAGCCGCCGCCCCTTGAGCGCCGACAGGTTCAGCCCAGACACCACGAGATTGCGGCGCAGCAGCTCGGCCGGGATCGGCCCGCGCCCGAGGCAGGCGCCGATGACGGCCAGGTGCTCGGCCTGGATCAGCGTGACCGCGCGCTTGCCGGGTCGGGCGTGGTCGCCCGTCAGCCCGCGCGCCGCGATCTCGGCGGCATCGACCGCCACCGGCGCGGCCAGCCGCTCGGGGCGCAGCAGGATGCGCGCAAGGCGTCCGTCCTGCGCGTGTCGGGATATGAGATCGGCCAATCGCTCCATGCCCCGCATCTAGCACCGGACGGACTCGACTCCCAGCGCGATGCGGCCTAGGTATGAGAACACAACGTGAACATGCTGCCACTCATGTCCGACACTCCGCCCCGTTCCGCCCGGCCGATCAACCGGCGCATCCTGTCGCTGTGGTTCCCGCGGCTGGCCGCCGAGCGCGTGCTGCGCGCCGCGCCCGCGCTGGCCGAGACGCCGCTTGCCGTGGTGGGCGAGACCGGCAACCTGCGCGAGATCGTCTCGCTGAACCGGGCCGCCAGCGCGCGGGGCCTGAGGCGCGGGCAGGCGCTGACCGAGGCGGTGACGCTTTGCCCCGACCTGCTCACCCGCCCGCACGAGCCGCAGCGCGATGCGCAGGCGCTGGCGGCGCTCCGCCGCTGGGCGGGGCGCTTCAGCCCCTGGGTCGCCGAGGAGGGGGCCGAGGCGCTGCTGATCGACCTGACGGGCTGCGCCCATCTCTTCGGCGGGGAAGAGGCGCTGTTCGCGCAGGTGCACCAGGATTGCGCCGACCTTGGCCTGACGGTGCGCGCGGGCATCGCCGACACGGCGGGCGCGGCCTGGGCGCTGGCGCGCTACGCGGGCGGCGGCGGCGTGGCGCAGACCCATGGCGGCGACGCCATCGACCAGGAGGCGCGGGCGACCCGCTCGCGCGCCGAGAAACGGCGGCACTGGACCCGCGGCGGTGCCGCGCCCGAGGCGCAGGGCAAGCCGGGGCGCGTCGCCCGCATCTCGCCCCCCGGCGGGGTGCGGCAGTCGCTGTCGCCGCTTCCCATCGCCGCGCTGCGCGTGCCGCCCGACATCACCGCGGGGCTGGCGCGGCTGGGGCTGCGGCGCATCGGCGATCTGTGGGGCATGCCGCGCGCGGGGCTGGCGCGGCGCTTCGGGCGCGAGCTGGTCCGCCGCCTCGACCAGGCGCTGGGGGTGGAGCCCGAGCCGATCTCGCCCGCGGGCGCGCCGCTGCATTTCGCCATGCGCCTGCCCCTGCCCGAGCCCATCGGGCTGGAGGCCGACATCCTTGCCGGTCTCGACCGGCTGTTGCCGCCGCTCTGCGAGAAGCTGCGCGCGCGGGGCCGCGGCGCGCGGCGGCTGCGGCTCGAGATGCTCCGCGCCGAAGGCGGGACCGAGACGGTCGAGGTCGGGCTTGCCCGCCCCGCCGACCGGCCCGACAGCCTGCGCCCGCTGTTCGAGCTGAAGCTGGGCGGGGTCGAGGCCGGCTTCGGCTTCGACGTGCTGCGGCTGGTGGCGACGGTGACCGAGCCGCTGCACGCCACCGAGCACAAGGGCGGCTGGGCCGTCGCCGCCGAGGCGCGCGCGGGGCGCAGCGCGGCGCAGGCGTTCGACGACCTGATCGCGCGGATCGGCGCGCGCGTGGGGCTGGAGCGGATCACCCGCGAGCATCCGACCGACAGCCACATCCCCGAGAAGACCTCGGCCACGCAGGCCGCGGCCTACAGCGCCCCCGCCGCCGACTGGCCCGAGACGACGCGGCCCCGCCCGCTGACTCTGTTCCGCCCCGAGCCGGTCACCGCGCCCGACGATCCCACGCCCCCCCTGCGGTTCCGCTGGCGCGGGCGCGTCTTCGAGACGCGGGCCGCCCATGGCCCCGAGCGCATCGCGCCGGAATGGTGGCTGGACGATCCGAACTGGCGCACGGGCGTGCGCGATTACTGGCGCGTGGTGACGACCGAGGGGCACCGGCTGTGGCTGTTCTACGCCCATGGCGGCGCGGCCTCGGGCGGGTGGTTCGCGCAGGGCGATTTCGGGTGAACCGCAGGGCGGCGCGACACTGTCCACGAGGCCGTGACAATCGTCCGCGGGGCAGGGAACAGTTGATCAAATACCTGACAGGTCGTCAAAAAACCGTCTTTTCAACCATGTTAAGACTCCGTTAACCTCCGGTTGAGCGCCTCTGGTTTCGGGGGGTGTCGGGATCACGATTCCCTAGGTGGCCCCGCAAGACAGGATACCGGCCCGCAGATGCCGGATCACGAGCAGCAGTCGACCCATGCGCCCGGCGGCGTCCGGCACCGGCCTGTCCGGTGTTGGCACTGGTGATGTTGGTCTTGTGTGTGAGTGATGCTGTTCGGCGTTCTGCCCCTGTTGCTTCTGGGCCTCGGCCTGACCTTCCTGCTCGATGGCGGGTCAGAGGGGGCATCGGCATCCGGGGATGACACGCAACAGCCCGACACCCCGCCTGACCCGGACACCCCGCCTGACCCCGAAACGCCACCCGCGCCGGATGGCCCCCTGACCCTGACGCCGGGCGACGACCGGCTCGACATGGCCACGACCGACGCCTCCGAGGTCGATGCGCTGGGCGGCAACGACACGATCACCGCGAACGTGCAGCGGCCGCTTGTGCTGACCCTCGGCGAGGGCGACGACGAGGCGCAGGTGACCAACGGCTTCGTCGAGGTCGATGCCGGCGCGGGCGATGACAGCGTCCTGATGACCGACGGCGCGCTTCTGGCCTTTCTCGGCCTCGGCAACGACACGGTCGAGGGGATCGACGGCCAGACCGAAGCCTATGGCGGCGACGGCGACGACCTGATGCGCTCCAGCCAGTTCGACGACACGCTCGACGGCGGCGCGGGCAATGACACGATCACCACCATCGACGGTGAAAACCGGCTGCTGGGCGGCGCGGGCGATGACAGCATCGCCGGCGGGTTCGATGCCGACACGATCCTGGGCGGCGAGGGCAACGACACGCTGGACGGCCGGTCGGGCGGCGACGACATCCTGATCGGCGGCAGCGGCGACGACCTGATCGACACCGACGGCCGCGGCGACACGCTGTTCGGCTATGCCGGCAACGACACGCTGAGCGCCTATTCCCTGAGCAGCCTCGAGAACGACCTGCCCGGCGCGGTGCTGGACGGCGGCACCGGCGATGACGACCTGATGGGCGATCTCAACGCCACCATGACCGGCGGCGAGGGGCGGGACGATTTCACCGTGGTCACCGAGTTCGGCAGCCTCGAAAGCCCCGCGGTGATCCGGGATTTCAACCCGTCCGAGGGCGACCGCCTGTTCCTGACCATCACGCCCGAGTTTTTCGGCGATCCGCGCGACGGCCCCGATTACGAGGTCACCCGGCAACTGGCCGCCGACGGCGGCGGCGTCGAGATCCTCGTGAACGGGGCGGTCTACGTGACGCTCGAAGGGCTTGCCACGCTGGACGGCTGGACCGTCACCGTCAGGGAGAATTTCATATGATCCCGACCGCGACCCATCGGGCCTGCCGCCCCGTATTCCCCGCATTCCCCGTATTCCCCGACCGGCACCCGTCGCAGGGCGCGACGCGCACCCCGGCGGTTCCGTTCAATCGAAAGTGACCCCATGCTCTTCATCCTTCCCCTTCTGCTTCTCGGTTTCGGCCTGACCTTCCTTCTGGACGGCGGCGGCGATGACGACACCTCCGGCGGGTCCGACGACAGGTTCAACGGCACCTCCGGCGATGACGACATCACCGTGACCGATGGCAGCCAGGCGCGGATCTCGACCTTTTCGGGCGACGATACGCTGCGCATCGCGGATGACGGCGACTTCCGGCTCGACCTCGGCTTCGGGGCGGACAGGGTCGTGCTGCAGGGCGATGGCGACAGCACCGTCTTCGGCGGCGGCGGCGCGGACGTGGCGCAGGCGGGGGCGGGCAATTCCTCGTTCTTCATGGGCACGGGCAACGACATCGTGCTGGGCGGCACCGGCGACGTGACCGCGCGCGGCAACGAGGGCGACGACACGCTGACCGGCGGCAGCGGCGACGACAGCCTGTTCGGGGATGCCGGTGACGACGTGATCGAGGGCGGCGCAGGGATCAACGCGCTGTTCGGCGGCGTGGGCAACGACCTGATCACCGGCGGCAGCGACCGCGACGAGATCGACGGCGGAAACGGGGCCGACACGATCGACGCCGGGGATGGCCCGAACCTGGTGTTCGGCGGCGAGGGGGCCGACCAGATCGCGGCGGGGTCCGGCAGTGACCGGCTCGAGGGCGGCGCGGGCAATGACACGATCGAGGGCGGCGAGGGTGCGAACGTGATCCTCGGCGAGGAGGGCGACGACAGCCTGACGGGGGGCGATGACGGCGACGTTCTGGACGGCGGCGACGGCAACGACAGGCTGCTTGGCGGCGACGGGATCGACGTGCTGTCGGGCGGGGCCGGCGATGACTTCCTCTTCGGCGAAGAGGGCAACGACAAGATGTTCGGCGACGACGGCAACGACACGCTCTTCGGCGGCGGCGGCCCGGACTTCCTGTCGGGCGGCGCGGGCAACGACCTGTTGAACGGCGGCGACGGCACCAGCAGCGACCGGCTGGTCGGCGGCGCGGGCGACGACACGCTGAACGGCGGCGGCGGCGACGATACCCTCGAGGACACCGAGGGGCGGAACCTGCTGAACGGCGGCTTCGGCGCGGACACGCTGACCGCCGGGGCGGGCAGCACGCTGACCGGCGGGTTCGGGGCCGACGACTTCGTCATCGAGGCGTTGGTCGGCACCGAGCAGGACCCGGCGGTCATCACCGATTTCGACATCGCCGAAGGCGACGCGCTGGCCGTGGTCATCACCTTCGACGAAAACAACCCGCAGCCCGACGGCACCAGCTTCGCGGTCACGCGCCAGCTGGCCGCCGATGGCAGCGGCGCCGAGGTGCTGGTCAACGGCGCGGTCTACGTCAAGCTCGAGGGGCTCAATACGCTCGACGGCTGGGCCGTCGAAGTCAGGTAGACCGGCGGCGACGGGCCCCTTGCCTTCGGCGCCGCGCGCGTGAGACTGGACAGGTCAACCACGCCGGAGGAATGACCCGACGATGCCCGACACGGACCCGGCCGACCGCGGCTTCCGCATCCGCGGCCTTGGAGAGATCGCCATTCGCTGCGATGACCTCGCGGCGATGGCGGCCTTCTACGAAGGCACCCTCGGGCTGGAGCGGCTCGAGGGGAACGCGAGCGAGGGCATCGTCTTCTACCGCCTCGCCGAGGGGTTCCAGGGCCACACGCAGGTTCTGGCGCTCTTCGACAAGGGCTATGTCGCGCGCCCCGGCCTGCACCCGGTCGCCGCCGACAGGCCGGAAACCGGCGCGCGCTCGTCGCTGCATCACATCGCGCTGAACCTGCCCTTCGCAGAGCAGGAGGCCGCGATCCGCTGGTTCGAGGCGCAGGGCCTTCCGGTTCGGGTGGAGCGGTTCGGCTGGATCGGCTGGCGCGGCGTCTTCACGCAAGCCCCCGAGGGCAACACGGTCGAGCTGGTCGCCTACAGCCCGGAGATGCGGCCCGGTTGACCCTTCATCTTTCCAAAAATACGCAAAAAAACCGGGGGGCGGAGCCCACCGGCGGGTCGACGCGCGCAGCGCGGCGAAACCCCTCGGGTCTCAGACCGCCGCTTTCCGCATCTCGTCGAGGTAGATCTCGCGCAACCGCGCGGTCACATGCCCCGGCGTGCCGGTGCCGATGGGCGCGCCGTCCATCTCGACCACGGGCATCACGAAGCTGGAGGCCGAGGTGATGAAGGCCTCGTCCGCGGCCTTGGCCTCCTCCACGGTGAAGGGGCGTTCCTCGACCGTCATCTGCGCCTCGCGCGCGAAGCGCAGCACGGCGGCCCGCGTGATCCCGTGCAGGATCTCGGTGCCGAGGTGGCGGGTCACGATGGTGTTGCCCTTGACGATATAGGCGTTGTTCGAGGTCCCCTCGGTCACATGGCCATCCTCGACCATCCAGGCGTCATCGGCGCCCGCGGCCTTGGCCATCATCTTGCCCATCGAGGGGTAGAGCAGCTGCACCGTCTTGATGTCGCGGCGGCCCCAGCGTTGATCCTCGATCGAGATGACCTTGATCCCGGTCTTGGCGGCGGGCGCATCGGCCAGTCCGGGCTTCGCCTGCGTGAAGAGCACGATGGTGGGCTGCGTGCCCGCCGCGGGATAGGCGAAATCCCGGTCCGCCGCGCCGCGGGTGATCTGGAGGTAGATCAGCCCCTCCTCGATGCCGTTGGCGCGCACCAGTTCGCGGTGGATCTCCAGCAGCTCCTCCTCGGTCACGGGGTTTGCCATCTGCAGCTCGTCGAGCGAGCGCTGGAGGCGTTTCGCGTGGCCCGCGAAGTCGATCAGCTTGCCGTCCAGAACGCTGGTCACCTCGTAGACGCCATCGGCAAACAGGAAACCGCGGTCGAAGATCGAGACCTTGGCCTGATCCTCGGGCAGGTACTGGCCATTCACATAGACGGTGCGGGTCATCGCGGGTTCATCCCCAAAGCTCTGGCCGCGGCGGGTGGACCCCGGCGGCGTCATAATCCAAAGGCGTCGCCCGGTCTTCGGCCAGCAGGAGCGGCCCGTCAAGGTCCACGATCGCCGCGCCCTGCGCCAGCAGCACGGCGGGGGCCATGGCGAGCGAGCTGCCGACCATGCAGCCGACCATCACGCCGTAGCCCGCCGACTCGGCCGCGGCCTTGAGCGCCAAGGCTTCGGTCAGGCCGCCGGTCTTGTCGAGCTTGATGTTGACCATGTCGTATTTGCCCTCGAGGCCCGGCAGGCTGGCGCGGTCGTGGCAGGCTTCGTCGGCGCAGACCGGCAGGGGGCGGGCGATCTCGGCCAGCAGGTCATCCTGACCGGCGGGCAGGGGTTGCTCCACCATCTCGACGCCAAGGCGCAGCAGGTGGGGGGCAAGGTCGGAATAGACCTCCGCCGTCCAGCCCTCGTTGGCGTCCACGATGATCCGCGCCTCGGGCGCGCCGGCACGCACGGCTTCCAGCCGGGGCATGTCGTCGGGGGTGCCGAGCTTGATCTTGAGAAGCGGGCGATGCGCGTGGCGGGCGGCGGCGGCCTGCATCCGCTCGGGCGTGTCGAGCGAGAGGGTGAAGGCCGTCACCACCGGCCCCGGCGCGGGAAGCCCGGCGAGCTTGTGCACCGGGCAGCCCTCGTGCTTGGCCTGCCAATCCCAGAGCGCGCAATCGACGGCATTGCGCGCCGCGCCGGGCGGCAAGGCATCCTGCAGGTCCTGCCGCGAGATGTCGCCGGAAAGCCCCTCGATCTGGGCGGTCACGCTCTCCAGCGTCTCGTCGTAGCGCGCGTAGGGCACGCATTCGCCCCAGCCGGTCACGCCGTCGCGCATCACGCGCACGGTCAGCACCTTCGCCTCGGTCCGCGAGCCGCGGGAGATGGTGAAGGCCTCGGCCAGCCGGAAGGTGTCGGGGGTGACCGAGATCATAGCGCCTCCAGCGCGTCGGCGAGACGGGCGGCCCCCTGCCGGAACGGATCGACCGTGGGCAGGCCCATGCGCTTCTCGGTGGCTTCGAGGTAGCTCAGCGCCTCGTCCTCGCCCATGGCGGCGGTGTTGATCGAGATGCCGACCACCTGGCAGGCGGGGTTGGCGATGCGCGCGAGCGGCAGGGCGGTGTCGCGCAGCGCCTCGAGGCTGGGCAGATCGTAGCCCGGCAGGCCGCGCATATGGGCGCGGGTGGGCTCATGGCTCAGGATCAGCGCGTCGGGCTGGCCGCCGTGGATCAGCGCCATGGTCACCCCGGAATAGGAGACGTGGAACAGGCTGCCCTGCCCCTCGATATGGTCCCAGTGGTCGGCGTCGTTGTCGGGGGTCAGCCATTCGACGGAGCCTGCCATGAAATCCGCGATCACGGCGTCGAGCGGCACGCCCTCGCCCGTGATCAGGATGCCGGTCTGGCCGGTGGCGCGGAAGCTGGATTTCAGGCCGTGGGCCTTCATCTCGGCATCGACGGCAAGCGAGGTATACATCTTGCCGACCGAGCAATCGGTGCCGACGGCAAGGCAACGCTTGCCGGTCCGTTTCACCCCGTTGGCGATCGGGTATTTCACCGACGGCACGCGCACGTCATGCAGCGTGCGGCCACAGGCGCGGGCCACGGCGGCAAGGTCGTCCTCGTCGCGCAGCAGGTTGTGCAGGCCCGAGGCGAGGTCGAAGCCTTCCTCCAACGCCTGCACCAGAACCTTTTTCCATTCCTTCGAGATGACGCCGCCGCGGTTCGCCACGCCGATCACCAGCGTCTTCGCCCCCGCGGCCTTGGCGGCGGCAAGGTCCATGTCGGGCAGGCGCACGTTGGCGCGGCATCCCTCCATCCGGAACTGGCCCACGGCATTGTCGGGCCGCCAGTCGCGGATGCCTTGCGCCACCTTGGCGGCCAGCTGGTCGGGCGCGTCGCCGAGGAAGAGGAGATAGGGGGTTTCGATCATGGCAGAGCCTCCGAAGGCGGGATTCGCTCATGCAAGGATAAGGCGCGGGCCCCGCGGATGGGTTGCAACCTGCCCCGCGCGCAAGGCGCATTGTCGAAGATTTGTGCGCAGGGGAACCCCGTCGCGCGAAATTCCTGCGCCGATCAGGCCGAAGGCAGAAGACCCGCCGGCCGGTCCGCGGCCTGTTCGAAATCCACCGGCGCGCTGCCAGTGGCGGCGGTGTTGCGCTTGAACTCGTAGCGCATGAGGTCGCCGACCTCTTCCGAGGCGACGATCAGCGCCTGGTACAGGTGCCGCGGCCCGTCGTAGATGTCGATGAAACCGCGCAGCCTGGGTGCGGTGTCGGCCTCGACGGCAAAGCCCTCTTCGGTCATCTCGAGGATCGGATAGGCTTCGTCGCCGACATGGACGACGCGGGTCGCCCGCTTGCGCCGCTCGGATTTGCGGGCGGCGGCGAGTTCCTCACGAACGGCATCGGGCAGGTAGTCCGACATGGCCTTGGTCCTTTCGGGCGCGACTGGCGTGGAAGATGGCGCAAAATTGGATTCGGTCAATGAAATGAATATGCTGCAGGTGCAAACGTTTCCCGCGTGCCACAGGGGTGCTGGACGTTGTGACCGGAAACTGGGTAATATCGGTTATCGGGCACAGAGACCCGTGACGGATGGGCAAGAGATGAGCATGACCGACGCGGGGCACCCGGCCCTCGCCTTTCTCAACACGGTGACGGATGACGGCAAGACGCGGGCCGCCAACAGCTTCGCCGATGGCGAGGGGCTGCTGGCGCAGCTGGTCGCGGCCGGCGCGGTGCCGCGCGGCTTGCCCGTGCCGGGCGGGCGGCAGATGGCCACGGCGCTTGCGCTGCGCGAGGCGGGCTATGCCGTGCTGTCGGCGATGGCCGCGGGGCGCAAGCCGGGCCGCGAAGAGGCGCTGACGCTGGAGGCGGCGATCAAGGGCGCGCTGCAGGATGCGAGCTTTGCCTTCGGGGCGCGCGGCATGACGGTTGTGCCGGGGCCGTTGGGCGGGCTGGTGGACCACCTCGCGCTCGCGCTGCACGACCTGTTGCGCCGCGACGACCTCGACCGGCTGCGCGAATGCCGCCGCTGCACGCATCTGTTCCTCGACCACGGGCGCGGCCGCGGGCGGCGCTGGTGCGCCATGGCGCGCTGCGGCAACCGCGCCAAGGCCGAGGCGTTTCGCGCGCGCCACAGGGCCGTGACCGGATGAGCTGTGCAGCCATGCGGGGGCAACCCTGCACATTGTGCGGTTTTGCAAAGGCGCCGTGAGGGCTACCTCCTTTCTCAGCAGAAGGAGGATCACCGATGGGCCTGTTGATCGACGGAGACTGGCGCGACCAGTGGTATGACACGAAATCCACCGGCGGCACGTTCGAGCGGCAGGAAAGCCGGTTCCGCAACTGGGTCACGCCCGACGGCAGCGCGGGGCCAAGCGGTGTGGGCGGCTTCAAGGCCGAAAGCGGTCGCTATCACCTCTATGTCAGCCATGCCTGCCCCTGGGCCAACCGGGCGATGATCTTTCGCAGCCTCAAGGGGCTGGAGGAACACATCGCCGTCTCGGCGGTGCATCCCGACATGCTGTCGGATGGCTGGACCTTTGCCACGGATTTTCCGGGCGCGACGGGCGACGCGCTGTTCGGCTCGGCCTACATGCGCGAGATCTACCAGCGCGCGGACCCCAAGGCGACGACGCGGGTGACCGTGCCGGTCCTGTGGGACACGCAGACGAATACCATCGTCTCGAACGAAAGCGCCGAGATCATCCGGATGTTCAACTCGGCCTTCGACGGGATCACCGGCAACACCGATGACCATTACCCCGAGGCGCTGCGCCCCCGCATCGACGAGATCAACGCCCGCGTCTACGACGAGGTGAACAACGGCGTCTACAAGTCGGGCTTCGCCACGACGCAGGCCGCCTATGACACGGCGGTCCATGCCCTGTTCGATGCGCTCGACTGGCTGGAGGGCATCCTGTCGGAGAACCGCTATCTCGCGGGCGACCGCGTGACCGAGGCGGATTGGAGGCTCTTCACCACGCTGGCGCGCTTCGACGCGGTCTATCACCTGCATTTCAAGTGCAACCGGCGGCGGGTGATCGACTATCCGAACCTCTGGGCCTATGCGCGGGAGCTGTATCAATGGCCGGGCGTGGCCGGGACGATCCATTTCGACCATATCGTGCGGCATTACCACTACAGCCACGAGAGCATAAACCCGCACCGGATCATTCCGATCAACCCGGTGATCGACTGGGAGGCGCCGCATGGGCGGGAGCGGTTGAACGCCGCCTGAGTGCCGGGCCTTGCGGGATTGCGCAGCCTTGATACTCTGACGGAAAACATGAACCGACAGGGTATTTCCAGATGATGCGTTTCCTGACCGCCGGGCTCTTGTCGCTCGGGATTTCCACCGGCGCGGCCAACGCCCAGCAATGCGGCGGCGATTTCGGCCAGTTCCTGCAAGGCTTGCGGGCCGAGGCCGCGCAGCGTGGCTACAGCCAGCAGGCGATCGACGGCTTCTTTCGCCATGCCGACTATTACCAGCGGGCGCTGGACGCCGACCGGCGGCAGGGCATCTTCACCGTGCCCTTCACCGAATTCTCGCGCCGCCTGATCAGCCAGAACCGGCTCGACAACGGCCGCCGCAATGCCGAGCGGCACCGCGCCGTCTTCGACGAGATCGAGCGCCGCTTCGGCGTCTCGCGCGGCATCCTGTTGTCGTTCTGGGCCTTCGAGACGGATTACGGCGCGTTCCAGGGCGACTTCAACACGTTGGATTCGCTGGTGACATTGGCGCATGACTGCCGCCGCCCCGAGCTGTTCCGCCCCGAGGTCTTTGCCGCGCTTGAACTTTATACGCGAGGCGATTTCGACCCGGTGAACACCCAAGGGGCCTGGGCCGGTGAAATCGGCATGGTGCAGATGCTGCCCGAGGATATCGTGACCCACGCCATCGACGGCGACGGCGACGGGCGCGTCAGCCTGCAAAGCTCGCCCGCCGATGCGCTGATGTCGGGGGCGAACATCCTGTCGTCGCTGGGCTGGCGGCCCCGCGAACCCTGGCTCATCGAGGTGACGATCCCCGGCGACTTGGACTGGTATGACACCGGCATCCATACCTCGCGGTCCGTGGCCGAGTGGGAGGCCGCAGGCGTCCGCGCGCGCGCTGGCGGTGCGCTGCCGATGTCTGGGGCGCAGGCCTCGATCATCCTGCCCGAGGGTCGGAACGGCCCGGCCTTCATCGCCTACCCGAATTTCAGCGTGCTGTTCGAGTGGAACCAGAGCTTCACCTATGTCCTGACCGCGGCCTATTTCGCCACGCGGCTGGAGGGGGCGCCGGTCTTCGATCCGCGCAACCCCGAGCCGGGGCTGTCGGGCGACGAGATGCGCGAGTTGCAGCGGCGGCTGGTGGCGCGCGGGATGGATACGGGTGGCACCACGGGCATCCTCGGCGCGCGGACCCGCGCCGCGGTGCGCGAGGTGCAGCGCGAGCTGGGCCTGCCGGCCGACGCCTGGCCGACACGGGCGCTGCTGAACGCGCTGTGAGGGTGGCGTATCTTTACTTTTCGGTAGGAATTCGAGTATAGGCTATTCCTACGGAAGTTGTGTTTCCTTCAAGGACTCACCAAAGTTGGCCCCACGAAGTTGCCTCTTCGTGGGGCCTTTCCTTTTCAGGCTAGTGCCCGATCAGGAGGCGAATGACCGCAACCGCCAGCGTTCCCGCCGACAGCAGAACCATCCACCTTCGGAAATGTCTTTCCTTCAAAAACATCACCTCCTGTCACCGCGAAGGGTCGCGGCAGGAGGGAGGCTAGACGGGCTTGGTCAAGAAGACGTTAACCGCGTTCAGGCGACCAGCTGCTCGGCCTTCTTGAGGTCGACCGACACCAGCTGCGACACGCCCTGTTCGGCCATGGTGACGCCGAACAGCCGGTCCATCCGCGCCATGGTCACCGCGTGGTGGGTGATGATCAGGAAGCGCGTTTCGGTCTGGCGGGTCATCTCGTCGAGCAGGTCGCAGAACCGCGTGACGTTGGCGTCGTCGAGCGGCGCGTCGACCTCGTCGAGCACGCAGATCGGCGCGGGGTTGGCGAGGAAGACGCCGAAGATCAGGGCAAGCGCCGTCAGGGTCTGTTCGCCCCCCGACAGGAGCGACAGCGTCGACAGCTTCTTGCCCGGCGGCTGGCAGAGGATTTCCAGACCGGCCTCGAGCGGGTCGTCGCTTTCGACCAGCACCAGCCGCGCCTCGCCGCCGCCGAAGAGATGGGTGAAGAGCTTGGTGAAATTCGCGTTCACCTCGTCGAAGGCCTTGAGCAGGCGCTCGCGCCCCTCGCGGTTGAGGTTGGAAATGCCGGTGCGCAGCTTGGCGATGGCGGCCTCGAGATCGGCCTTTTCGCGGGCGAGCGTGTCGTGTTCCTCCTGCACCTCGCGGGCGTCTTCCTCGGCGCGCAGGTTCACCGCGCCCAGCGCGTCGCGCTGACGCCGCAGGCGGTGGACATCGGCCTCGATCCGGTCGGAGGGGGGCATCGGGTCGGGCAGGTCGCCGAGGCTGTCGCGCAGCGCCTCGGGCGTCGTCTCCAGCTCTTCGTCGATGCGGGCGGCGGCGGCCTCGACGCTTTCGCGGGCGGCGTCGCGGCGGGCCTCGGCGGCGGCGCGGCCCTCGCGCGCATCCGAGGCGGCGCGCTCGGCGTCACGCTCGGCGACGATGGCGGCGCGCAGCGCGCTTTCCGAGGCGGAGAGCGCATCGCTCGACGCGGCCTTGCGCGCCTCGGCCTCTGCGATCTTCTCGGCCAGCCCTTCGCGCTTGGCCGCCAGTTCGTCGGGCTTGCCGCGGGCCTCGGCCAGCTTGACCTCGGTCTCGGCATGGCGGGCCTGCAACTCGGCCAGCCGGGTGGCGGCGCTGTCGAGGCGCTTGCGCCAGCCCGCGATCTCGGTGCCGATCTGGCGGATGCGCGCCTCGCGCCGCTCGCCCTCGCGCTTCAGCTCGTCATGGGCGGCGCGGCGGGCGAGCATGGTCATCCGCGCGGCCTCGACCGTGGTGCGGATGTCGTCCAGCCGCGCGCGGCTGTCGGAGAGGGCTTCCAGCTCGGCCCGGGCGCCCTCGGCGCGGGCCAGTTCGGTCTCGGCGGCCTTCGCTTCGTCGGCGTGGCGGCGGGCGGCGGCCTGGAGCGTCTCGAGGCGACCCTCGAGCACGCTGCGCTCGGCCTCGGCCCGCGATTGCGCGCGGGAGGCATCGGCGAGCCGCGTGTCGGCGTCGCGCCGCGCGGCGCGGGCGGCGCGGTCGGCCTCGGTCAGGGCGGCAAGCCGCGCAGCGAGGTCTTCGTG
>JAOARA010000414.1 GCA_025211115.1 Roseicyclus sp.
AAGACAGCGCCGGGTTCGCGCGCCAGCCCTGGTGGGACGTGGTGGGCCGCGAATGCCGCATGTTGCGCGAGCGGGCGGGGATCATCGACATCTCGAACTTCGCCAAGTATCGCGTCGCCGGGCCGGGGGCCGAGGACTGGCGACCCGCGCTTTTCGCTAACCGGATGCCGCGCGAGGTGGGCCGCTCCTGCCTCACGCCGCTGATCGGCAAGCGCGGCGGCGTTGCGGGCGATTTCACCGTCACGCGGCTGGGGCCGGAGGAATTCTGGGTTCTGGGCGGCGGGGCCGCCGAGCGGTTCCACCAACGCTTCTTCCGCGCCGTGCCCTTGCCCGAGGGCACCACGTTTGAAAGCCTGACCGAGGCCACCTGCGGCTTCAACGTGGCCGGGCCCGAGGCGCGCAACCTTCTGCAGCGGCTGACCAATGCCGAGCTGTCGAACGAGGCTTTCCCCTTCTTCCGCTCGGCCCGCATCACCGTCGCGGGTGTCGAGGTCGTGGCGATCCGCGTCAGCTTCACCGGCGACCTGGGCTGGGAACTGCATTGCGCCGAGGGCGACCAGCTGACGCTTTACGCGGCGCTTCTGGACGCCGGGCGCGCGCTGGGTGCAGGCCCGGTGGGCAGCCGGGCGCTGATGTCGCTGCGCCTTGAAAAGGGCTATGGCAGCTGGGGCCGCGACTACAGCCCGGAATACTGGCCGCAGGAGTCTGGGCTGGCCGGGCTGATCCGGCGCGACAAGGATTTTCTCAACAATGACGCATGGTTGCGCATCGAAGCTCATGCACCGCGTGAAGAGATGGTCCTGCTCGAGATCGACGCCCCCACGGCGGCTGCCAGCGGCTCCGAGCCGATCTTCCTGCCCGACGGCACGCCCATCGGCCAGGTCAGTTCCGGCGGCTACGGGCACACGGTCGGCCGCTCGCTTGCGCTGGCCTATCTCAAGGCGGGCCGCGTCGCGCCCGGCGAGACGGTGCATGTGGCGATCCTCGGGCGACCGCACACCGCCCGCAGGCTGGCCGAGCCGCCCTTCGATCCCAAGGGCCTGCGCCTGAGGGACCTGCAGCCGGTCGTCGAACCGGCGCAATGAGCCGCGCGCCGGGGCGGAGGGAAATTTCCCGGCGAAAATGCGCGCACAGCCGGTTGCGTTACCGCTCACATTCGGCTCACTGTTGCGCAGGGGCCCTGCGACCCGACAAGACCGGGAAGCGGCGAGGGGCGGGGCTTGTCTGACCTGTTCAGATCGACCGGGGGCGCAGGCCCTCACCAAAGGGAGGAAAATCATGACCCATCTGAAACTGCTCGGAACAACTGCGCTTGCGCTCGGCCTTGCGGCCCCGGCGATGGCGCAGGAAATCCGCTTCATGTGCTATTCGGACGGCAATGAATGCGAGGTCTACGACGACGTGCTGACCCGCTTCGAGGCCGAGAACCCCGGCGTTGACGTGATCGTGGACGTGGTGCCCTACCAGGCGATCCTCGAGAACCTGCCGGTGCAGCTGGCGGCCGGAACCGGCCCCGATATCGCCAAGGTGACCGACCTCGGCGGTCTGAACGAATACTACCTCGACCTCGCACCCTACGTGGACACCGCCTATTGGGATGACAGCTTCGGCGGCACGCTGGACTGGTATCGCGTCGGCGACCGGCAGGGCTATTACGGGATGCACAGCCAGCTGACCATCACCGGCGCCTTCGTGAACGCCACGCTCTTCGAGCAGGCCGGTGTCGAGATGCCGGGGCCGGAGGCAACCTGGGAAGACTGGGCCGCCGCCAGCCGCGCCGTGGCCGAGGCCACCGACACCCCCTTCCCGATGGCGATCGACCGCTCGGGCCACCGCGTCGCGGGGCCGGCCGTGTCCTATGGCGCGGCGTTGAACGGGCCGGATGGCCCGACGCTCTCGGACGAGGGCTTCGCCGCTTTCGTGCAGCAGTTCGTGGACTGGCACAACGACGGCACCATCGCCCGCGATGTCTGGGCCGGGCAGGGCGGGGCGACCTACCAGGACGCGGCGCAGGAATTCATCAACGGCGAGCTGGTGTTCTACTATTCCGGCTCCTGGCAGGTCAGCCGCATGAACGACCAGGTCGGCGATTTCTTCGACTGGCAGGTCGTGGGCAGCCCCTGCGGTCCGGCGGGCGCCTGTTCGGGCATGCCGGGCGGCGCGGGCGTCGTCGGCTTCGAGCAGACCGAGCATCCCGAGGTCGTGGCCGCCGTGATCGACTTCCTCGCGCAGGAAGACGTCTATGCCGAGGTCGCGGCGCGCACCCGCAACCTGCCTGCGCACCTGGGCGTGGCCGCAGCCGGCGTGCAGTTCGAGGACGTGACCCCCGCAGCGCAGGCGGCGCTCAGCGCCTTTGCCGCGGACCTGCCGGATGTCGCGCCCGCGGCCTTCTGGTACCAGGGCTACCCCGGCAACCGGGCGATGTTCGGCATCACGGTCGAGCGCGTGAGCCAGGCCATCGTGGGCGAGCTGTCGGTCGAGGACGCGGTCGCGCGGATGGCCGATGATCTCGCCGCCGCCATGGCCGAAAGCCAGTAACCTTGGCCGAGACGACGGGGCAGGGCGCATCCGCGCCCGCCCCGACCCCCCCCGGAGATACCGCCGCCGCCGTCGCGCTGACCGAAAGCGCGGGCGCGGGCAGCCCGCGCGCGCTCAAGGCGCGGGGCGACGGGCTGGCCCTGCGCCTGATCGCGCCGGTGATGCGGCTGATCGAGATCCCGATGCTGGGCCTGCAGCGGCTGCTCGGGATCAACAGGCTCGCCTGGGTTTTCCTTCTGCCGAACCTGGTGCTGTTCGGCCTCTTCGCCTTCCTTCCCGTCGTGCTGAACGTGGTCTACGCGGGCACCGGCGGGGACAACGTGCTGCTGGCCGACCGCCCCTTTGTCGGCGCGCGCAACTTCGCGCTGCTGCCCGAGTGTGGCAGCTATCTCGACCCCAACACCTGCCGCGAGGACAAGTTCTGGCGCGCGGTCTGGAACACGGCCTGGTTCGTGACGCTCCAGGTGGGCATCATGGTGGGCTTCTCGCTTCTGACCGCGATCGTCCTGAACCGCGACATCCGCGCGCGCGGCTTCTTCCGCTCGGTCTTTTTCTTTCCCGTGC
>JAOARA010000415.1 GCA_025211115.1 Roseicyclus sp.
GCCTTGGCCGCCCTGATACCGCGCGGAGCGCCTCGGGTGCAATCCCTCCCCGCCCGCAGGCACCCCCCTCGGCAGGCAGACGCTCCCGCCAGCATCTTCATCCCGCAAATATGGCCGCCGGAGGCATCCGACACCCGCCACAGGCACACCGCCCCGAAAGAAGGCCGACGCGCCCGCCACGAGCGCCCCGCGATTTTCGCCTGCGAAAATCGCACGGGTCGACGCGCGCAGCGCGGCGAAACCCCGGCCCCGGCAACCGCGCCGATCAAACGCGAAACGGCCCCCGCATCGCTGCAGGGGCCGTTCGGATCATCCGATCGAAAGACGCTTACTGCGCGTCCTTGATGAACTTGACCGCGTCGCCGAAGGTCTGGATCGTCTCGGCCGCGTCATCGGGGATCTCGATGCCGAACTCTTCCTCGAAGGCCATGACCAGCTCGACCGTGTCGAGGCTGTCCGCGCCCAGGTCGTCGATGAACGAGGCGTTTTCCGTCACCTTGTCCTCTTCCACGCTCAGGTGCTCGACCACGATCTTCTTCACGCGCTCTGCGATGTCGCTCATCTCAATCCTCGTTCCCTTTCGGCCCCGCTCGTCTCCCGGTGCCTTCGTTTCACGTTCTGCCCTCGGGGCGCTCATGGGCCGGACAAGGGCAGACGCCTCGCACCCGTCCCCGCCGAAAACCATTGCCCCCGGCGAAATCTGCGCCGCCTATAGCATACACTACGGCCAAGGCAACTGCCTTTCCGGCCCCCGCCTTCCGCAACGTCAGCCGGGCTCAGATCATCGCCATGCCGCCGTTCACATGCAGCGTCGCGCCGGTGACATAGCCCGCCTCGGGGCTGGCGAGGTAAAGCGCCGCGGCCGCGATCTCGCCCGGCGTGCCCATCCGCCCCGCCGGGATCTGGCCGAGGATCTTGCCCTTCTGCTCGTCGTTGAGCTTGTCGGTCATCGCCGTCTCGATGAAACCCGGCGCGATGCAGTTCACCGTGATGCCCCGGCTCGCCACCTCGTAGGCAAGGCTTTTCGACATCCCCACCATGCCCGCCTTCGAGGCCGCGTAATTCCCCTGCCCCGGATTGCCCGTGGCCCCCACGACCGAGGAGATGTTGACGATCCGCCCCCAGCGCGCCTTCATCATGCCGCGCAAGACGCCACGGCAGAGCCGCATGGTCGAGGTCAGGTTGACCTCGATCACCTGCGCCCATTCCTCGTCCGACATCCGCATGAAGAGGTTGTCGCGCGTGATCCCCGCGTTGTTCACCAGGATATCGACCGAGCCCATCGCGGCCACGGCCGCCTTCGGCAGCGCCTCGACCGCCTCGGCATCGCCGAGGTTGCAGGGCAGCACATGCGCGCGCGCCCCCAGCTCCGCGGCCAGCGCCTCGAGCGGCTCGACCCGCGTGCCCGACAGGGCCACCGTCGCCCCCGCGCCGTGCAACGCGCGGGCGATGTCGGCCCCGATCCCCCCAGATGCGCCGGTCACCAGCGCCGCTTTTCCCGTCAGGTCGAACATCTCGCCACTCCTTGTAAGTCCGTTGCCCGGCACTCAGCCGCCGCTCAGAAGGCCGAACCGCTCCAGCTCGGCCTCGCTCAACACATGGTGATCGCGCGTCGCGCGCATCTCTTCGTAAAACCCCACAAAAGCCCCGTCGCCCAGCATCCGCTCGGCATAGCGCAGCCGTTCGGCCACCGTCGCGGGGCGGCGGTCGACCGGATGGCCCTCGCGTCGGGCCACGGCATCCGATTGCAGCACCAGCGCACCACCCGCCAGCGCGCGCCGCTCGCCCGCCACGAACAGCAGGACCGCGTCATTGATCACCCGGCCCTCGGCCACCGTCTCCAGCCCATGCGACCGGATCAGCAGCCCCATGCCCAGAAGCCAGGTCAGGTCATCGGTGCCCGGCATGTCGCCCAGCACCACCCGCTCCAGCCCCGGCGTCTGCTCCAAAAGCCGCTCCAGCCGCTCGGTCGCCGCCCCCGAGACGGGGCCCGAGATGCGCAGGCTGTCGCCCTCGACCGCGAACTCGGTCGCGCCGCTTTCGGCCAGCCGGATCAGAGCCGCGCCGCCCGCGCCCAGCGCCACGATGACGCCCAGCAGGATCAGAAGCCGCCTAGGCATCGCCAAGCGACGCGGATGCGGCCTGAACCTCCGCGGGGGTGCCGACGGTGCGCGCCTCGAGCGACCGGTCGATCCGCTTGACCATGCCCGACAGCGCCTTGCCCGCGCCGATCTCCCAGGTCTCGGTCACACCCTGCGCGGCCATGTAGCCCACGCTTTCACGCCAGCGCACCCGGCCCGTGACCTGCTCGACCAGCCGCGCGCGGATCGCGTCGGGGTCCGAGGAGGCCTCGGCGGTCACGTTGCCCACCAGCGGCACCGCGGGCGCGTGGAAGGCGACCTCGGAGAGGGCGGCCGCCATCGCCTCGGCGGCGGGCTGCATCAGGGAACAATGGAAGGGCGCGGAGACCGGCAGCATCACGGCGCGTTTCGCGCCCTGGACCTTGGCGATCTCCACCGCGCGCTCGACCGCGGCGCGGTCGCCGGAAATCACCACCTGCGCGGGGTCGTTGTCATTGGCCGCGGCGCAGACGCCGTCCTGCGCGGCTTCCGCCGCGATCTCGGCCACGGCCTCGAAGCCGAGGCCCAAGAGCGCCGCCATCGCGCCTTCGCCCGCGGGCACCGCGGCCTGCATCGCCTCGCCGCGCAGGCGCAACAGCCGTGCCGCATCGCCAAGGCCAAGCGCGCCCGCCGCCGCCAGCGCGGAATACTCGCCCAGCGAATGCCCCGCGACATAAGACGCCGCCCCCACCTCGACGCCCTCGGCCCGCAACGCGGCCATGACCGCCATCGAGGTCGCCATCAGCGCGGGCTGCGCGTTGCGCGTGAGCGTCAGCGTCTCCTGCTCCCCGTCCCAGATCAGCGCCGAGAGCCGCTCGCCCAGCGCCTCGTCCACCTCGTCATAGACCGCGCGCGCGGCCGGGTAGGCCTCGGCCAGGTCGCGGCCCATGCCGATGGTCTGCGCCCCTTGTCCGGGAAAAAGAAAGCCTCGTGTCATTGCGTCCCCCGTCACCACTGGTGGCGACGGGCTACCCGATGCGACGCCTTTGCGCAACGTGGCGTCGCAGGGCACCCGGCCCCATGCGCGGGCGCCCCGCCCCGCGCGCTCAGGGCAGCGACACCGCCACGTTGTCCAGCTTGAGGTCCGTCGCCGCGGTCCAGCTCGACCACGGGTTGGTGAACTGGAGGGTCACCGTCTCGGTCGTCGAGACGAAGGGCAGCTCGAGCGGCAGCAGCTGGCCGTCCTCGACCGTCACGGTCGTCTGCGCCAGCGTCGCACCGGTGGCGCTGAGGACCGTCGCCTGCAGCGCATGGCTCGCCACGCCCGCGCCGAATTCGAACACGTCGGCGGTCAGCACGTAGTCCGCGCCGGGCGTAACGGTGACGACCTGCGACGCGACACCCCCCGCGGGCCTGTCCCAGGCATTGAAGCCAAGGGATTGCTCGTAAACGACAATCTGCCCCGTCCCGCTGTCGAGGTGCCAGCCGGTGCCGGTGTTCGAGGCGAAATCGCCGTTCACGACGGTCGGCGCGA
>JAOARA010000416.1 GCA_025211115.1 Roseicyclus sp.
GAGATGGCGGATTTCGACTATGACCTCTTCGTGATCGGCGGCGGCTCGGGGGGCGTGCGCGCGGCCCGCGTCGCGGCGGCAACCGGCGCAAAGGTCGCGCTGGCCGAGGACAGCCGCCTTGGCGGCACCTGCGTGATCCGCGGCTGCGTGCCGAAAAAGCTGATGGTTTTCGCCAGCGAATACAGCGAGATGTTCGCCGATGCCCGCGCCTATGGCTGGGATATCGGCGAGGGCAGCTTCGACTGGTCGCGTTTCTCGGGGCAACTGAACACCGAGTTGGACCGGCTGGAAGGCGTCTACCGCGGCCTTCTGGAAGGCTCCAAGGTCGAGATCTTCGACCAGCGCGCCAAGCTTGCCGGCACCCACGAGGTGCGGCTGGCCGATGGCAGCACGAGGTCGGCCAAGCACATCCTGATCGCCACAGGCGGCCACCCGGTGCGCCCCGAGATGCCGAACGCGCATCTGGGAATGGTCTCGGACGACATCTTTCACATGGAGACGCTGCCCAGATCGATCCTGATCGTCGGCGGCGGCTACATCGCCTGCGAGTTTGCCTGCATCCTGCACGGTCTCGGCGTCGAGGTGACGCAATTCTACCGCGGTGCGCAGATCCTGCGCGGCTTCGACGAAGAGGCGCGCGGCCTCATCGCCGACCAGATGCAGGAGCGCGGCATCGACCTGCATCTCGGCACCAACATCGTCGAGATGTGCCCTGCCGACGCCGAGCGCCCCGAGGGGCCCGCAGGCGAGGGGCTGGGCGCGCCGGTCTCCGAACCGCGCCCCGATGCCAAGGGCGGCAGCGCCGGGCCGGTCTGGGTCAAGGCCTCGAACGGGATGGCGCGCAGCTTCGACGCCGTCCTCTTCGCCACCGGCCGAGCGCCCAACACGCGCGACATGGGGCTGGAAGAGGTGGGCGTGACGCTCGGCCGCCGCGGCGAGATCGTGGTGGATGACTTCAGCCAGACCGCCGTGCCCTCGATCTACGCGATCGGCGATGTCACCGACCGGGTGAACCTGACGCCGGTGGCGATCCGCGAGGGGATGGCCTTCGTCGAGACGGTGTTCAAGGGCAACCCCACCCCGGTCGATCACGAGCTGATCCCCTCGGCCGTCTTCACCCAGCCCGAGTTCGGCACCGTCGGCCTGTCCGAGGAAGAGGCCCGCGACCGCGAGCCGGTCGAGGTCTACTGCACTTCGTTCCGGCCGATGCAATCGGCCTTTGCGGGGCGGCCCGACCGGGTGATGATGAAACTGGTGGTGTCCAAGGAAACCCGCCGCGTGCTGGGCTGTCATATCGTCGCGCCCCATGCGGGCGAGATGATCCAGTTGGCGGGCATCGCGGTCAAGATGGGCGCGACGAAAGAGGATTTCGACCGCACCGTCGCGGTGCATCCGACCATGTCCGAAGAGCTGGTGACGATGAAATCCCCCGTGCGCAGCGCGTGATGCGCCTTGATCTCGGGGGAAAAACGCACAGCTTGGCGTGAAACCGGGGCATGACTGCCCCATATGTGACAAGACAGACGTTATGCAGTTGAGGGGAACGACGATAGATGGCTGGCAATAGTGGCGGACCCTGGGGCGGCGGTGGCGGCTCCGGCGGCGGTGGCGGAGGCAACCGCGGCAACAACGGGTCGGGCGGACCGGGCGGGCGACGCCCCGGCGGCCCCGACCAGCAGATCCCGGAACTCGACGAGATCGTCCGCAAGGGCCAGGAACAGCTGCGCGTCCTGATGGGCGGCCGCGGCGGCCGCAACGGGGGTCCGGGCGGCGGCGGCGGTGGGGGCGACCTGCCGGTCAGCCCCCGCACCCTGACGCTGGTGGGCCTTGTCGCCGCACTGCTGTTCTGGGGCTACCAGTCCTTCTACACCGTCCGGCCCGAAGAGCAGTCGGTCGAACTGTTCCTCGGCGAGTTCTCGTCGGTGGGCAATCCGGGCCTGAACTTCGCGCCCTGGCCCGTCATGACGGCCGAGGTGGTCAACGTGACCTCGGAACGGACCGAGGATATCGGCGACATCGTGTCGAACCGCGTCGGCGGCTCCACCGGCCTGATGCTGACGACCGACGCCAATATCGTCGACATCGACTTCCAGGTGGTCTGGAACATCAACGATCCGGCGAAATTCCTGTTCAACCTGCGCGACGGGCGCGACACCGGCCGCGCCGTGGCCGAGGCCACGATGCGCGAGATCATCGCCCAGACCGAGCTGGCGCCGATCCTCAACCGCGACCGCGGCCTGATCGCCGACAGCGTGCGCGAGGGCATCCAGTCCACGCTTGACAGCTATGAAAGCGGCATCACGATCATTCGTGTGAACCTCGACCGGGCCGACCCGCCCTCCGAGGTGATCGACGCCTTCCGCGCGGTGCAGGCCGCCGAACAGGAGCGTGACCGCCTCGAGCGGCAGGCCGACGCCTATGCCAACCGCGTTCTCGCAGGGGCCCGCGGTGAAGCCGCGCAGGTCCTCGAAGAGGCCGAGGCCTACCGCGCGCAGGTCGTCAACGAGGCCGAGGGTGAAGCAAGCCGCTTCCTTGCTGTTCTCGCCGAATATGACGATGCGCCCGAGGTCACGCGCCGCCGTCTCTATCTCGAGACGATGGAGCGGGTGCTGGGCGACGTGGATCTCGTGATCCTCGACCAGAACGGCGACGGCGGCCAGCAGGGCGTCGTGCCTTACCTGCCGCTCGACCAGTTGCGCCGCAACCAGGGCAACACCTCGACTGTCACGACCGGGAGTTCGAACTGATGCGCCGTATCACCTATCTCATCCCCGTCGTCGTTCTTGGCGTCGCCGTCCTGTTGAGCTCGATCTTCGTGGTCGACGAACGCCAGCGCGCGCTGGTGCTGCAGTTCGGCCAGATCCGTCAGGTGATCGAAGAGCCGGGCCTGAACTTCAAGATCCCCTTCATCCAGGAGGTGGTCTATTACGACGCGCGCATCCTCGCGCTGGACACCGAAACCATCGAGGTGACGCCCTCGGACGACCGCCGCCTCGTGGTCGACGCCTTCGCCCGCTACCGGATCGCCGACGTGGTCCGCTTCCGGCAGGCCGTGGGCGTGGGGGGCTTGCGCGCCGCCGAGGATCGCCTGTCCTCGATCCTCAACGCGCAGATCCGTGAAACGCTGGGTGCGGGCGGTGTCACCTCCGACACGATCCTGTCGCCCGAGCGCGTGGATCTCGCCACCAACATCCGCAACGGCGCGCGCGCCAGCGCCCTGTCGCTGGGGCTCGATATCCTCGACGTTCGGCTGAAGCAGACCAACCTGCCGGCGCAGAACCTCGAGGCGACCTATGCCCGGATGCGCGCCGAGCGGGAACGCGAAGCCGCCGACGAGATCGCCCGCGGTGAGGAAGCCGCGCAGCGCGTGCGCGCCCAGGCCGACCGGACCGTGGTCGAGCTGGTGTCCGAAGCGCGCCGCGAGGCCGAGATCACCCGAGGCGAGGCCGATGCCGAGCGCAACCGCACCTTCGCCGAAGCCTTTGGCCAGGACCCGGAGTTCTTCGAGTTCTACCGCTCGATGACCGCCTACGAGCGCGCGCTGCGGCGGCAGAACTCGACCATGGTCATCTCGCCCGACAGCGAGTTCTTCGAATACCTGTCGGGTGCCGGTGGCGCAGGGCCC
>JAOARA010000417.1 GCA_025211115.1 Roseicyclus sp.
CTGATCAAGGCCGCACCCAAGAAGGGATCACCCATCGTGGACGCGGCGCTGCTGCGCATCGCGGCGCTCTACAAGGTCGAGGATGCCATCCGCGGGTCAGACCCGGATCATCGCCGGGCTGTCCGGCAGGACCTGTCGCGCCCGCTGGTCGAGGAGTTCTTCACCTGGCTGGCGGCCCAGGCCGCGCGCGTGTCGCGCAAATCCGACCTCGGCGAGGCAATGGCCTACATGCTGAAACGTCAGGAGGGCTTCCGGCTGTTCCTGGAAGATGGCCGCGTCGACATCGACTCCAATCTTGTCGAAAACGCCATCCGCAGCCCGGCCATGAACCGCCGCAACGCGCTCTTTGCCGGCCACGACGAGGGAGGACGCAACTGGGCCCGCTTCGCCAGCCTGATCGGCACCTGCAAGATGAACGGCGTCGAACCCTATGCTTATCTGCGCGTTCTGTTCACCAAGTTGGCCAACGGGCATCTCGCCCAAGACATCGAGGCCCTGATGCCGTGGGCCTACGCCCAACAGAGCCAGAAGGCATAGCGACCTCGTCTCGTAGTCCCTGACGAGCTCCCGAACGTCCTCCGCTTCATCCCAACGCGGCACCCCGCAAGCGCGAAATCAATGGGGCGTGGACGTCGCTTACGGTGCAAGGCATGGGGGCCGCCTCGCCCCGGCAATGCGCCGGCGACGGACGCGGTGTCGGCAGTGCGGCGGAAGGTCAGGGGCGCTTTATCCCGTCCAAGCCCGCGCACAGATCGAGCGAAGCACCCAGCCCCACCAAATCGCCGGGCCCCGGGCAGGCCCGTCGATGGCGCGGCGGCTTCGCGGCTGTCAACGCGCTGGGGTTCTTGGCACCTACGGCGCAAGGAACGGCAGCCACGCCTGCGCTGCCTTGAGCACCGCCTCTGCTTTCGCGGGATTTACAAGGAAATAACCACCACCGGCAGCAGGGATGCCCCATTTGATAGACGTATCGACAATCAAATCGCCCTTGCGTCCACACCAAGCGATGACGGTCCTCAGAGCGGCACCAAGCCGCTCGATCAGGACGGCAACCCGTTCAGCGTCAGGCTCTTCCGCCTCCACCTGCTCCTTGAGGCCCGCGATGCTTTCCCAAAGGATGACGACCTGTTGCGCCGTTTCCGGATCAGCAATCTCCTCGGGTGGGTTGTTGCCACCGATCCCGAGACGTTTGTCGGCTATGCTGACCTGATCTGCCTCGACCTCGGCGATGCGCTGACGAAGCTCGAACGCTGCCTCGATCCGCGCGATCTCCTCCGCCACCGCCTCCGGCCCGGAGTCCCAGGTTTCGTCAGGGATCAGCGCGATCTTTTCCTGCAGATCCCAAGGCAGCGGATCGCCCGCCATGGTGGCGCAAAACCACTTCGTCCAGAAGGCCCACGGGTAATCCGAGTGCCGTGAAAAATTGAGGAAGTCTTCAACTGCTTGAGAGAACTCCGGTGGGGGTTCGGATTGCGGCCAGAGAGGCGTACGAAACAAGCGTTCGGGGCCAGTTGTTTGCACAATAAGTGCGTCTGCTTCCGCTTGCCTCCACAAATGATGCGACCAACTCAAGGCATTATCTTTGTCGTCATCCTCAGAATATCCTTCCGCACGCTCGCGCGTCGAAGCATGAACGACGCTTGCAACGGCGCTATCAGGGTCTTCATCGAATGTGGCAAAGTGGGCTGAGAATGCTGCGTCTGCGAATGAAGAAAAAGTATCAGCCGCCGTAGCGTAAAAAGAGCCCGAAAGGAAAGTGTTATCGAAGGCTTCTGGTCGAACAGCAAAACAGGCGGAGATTATCGAAGATCTTGCCATCCTCAGAAAGAGAGCTGCCGAAGTATTGTGACCAAGGCGCGGAAAGACGCGCATCGCCGCGCGAAAAGCTATCGCGACGGAAACCTCACGGCTCTGCCCTTTGAGCAGCGTCTTGAATTCTGCCACGTGCGAAACCGTCACAGACGCCCCCTGTTCTAACGCACCTTACCGCGCCCTACACCTACAGCAATCCCAAACGCCCCACACCCCTTCCCCTGACCCCACCCTTCCGCTATCTCCCCTGCTGACCCTTCATCAGCAGGCCGCCATGACCGACCTCAACCGCATCCGCAACTTCTCCATCGTCGCCCATATCGACCACGGGAAATCCACGCTGGCCGACCGGCTGATCCAGCTGACCGGCACGGTCGCCGAGCGGGACATGAAGGCGCAGCTGCTCGACGCCATGGACATCGAGCGCGAGCGCGGCATCACGATCAAGGCCAACACCGTCCGCATCGAATACCCGGCCCAGGACGGCCAGACCTACATCCTCAACCTCATCGACACCCCCGGCCATGTCGACTTCGCCTACGAGGTCTCCCGCTCCATGCAGGCGGTCGAGGGCTCCCTGCTGGTCGTCGATGCCTCCCAGGGGGTCGAGGCCCAGACGCTCGCCAATGTCTACCAGGCCATCGACGCCGATCACGAGATCGTCCCCGTCCTCAACAAGGTCGACCTGCCCGCCGCCGAGCCCGACCGCGTCAAGGAACAGATCGAGGATGTCATCGGCATCGACGCCTCCGAGGCCGTGCCGATCTCCGCCAAGACCGGCCTCGGCATCCCCGACGTGCTCGAGGCCATCGTCCACCGCCTCCCGCCCCCCAAGGGCGAGCGCGACGCGCCCCTCAAGGCGATGCTCGTCGACAGCTACTACGACCCCTACCTCGGCGTCGTCGTCCTGATCCGCGTCATCGACGGCGTCGTGAAAAAGGGCGACCGCATCCGCATGATGAAGACCGGCGGCACCTACCTGATCGACCGCCTCGGCGTCTTCAAACCCGCCATGCTCGACATCGCCGAGCTCGGACCGGGCGAGATCGGCTTCTTCACCGCCCAGATCAAGCAGGTCCGCGACACCCGCGTCGGCGACACCGTCACGCATGAAAAGAAACAATGCGCCACCGCCCTGCCGGGCTTCAAACCCTCGATCCCCGTGGTCTTCTGCGGCCTCTTCCCCGTCGATGCCAACGACTTCGAAGACCTCCGCGACGCGATGGAGAAGCTGGCCCTCAACGACGCCTCCTTCACCTTCGAGATGGAGACCTCCGCCGCCCTCGGCTTCGGCTTCCGCTGCGGCTTCCTCGGGCTGCTCCACCTCGAGGTCATCCGCGACCGGCTCGAGCGCGAGTACGACATCGACCTGATCACCACCGCGCCCAGCGTGATCTACCACGTCCACATGCGCGACGGCACGATGATCGAGCTGCACAACCCCGCCGACATGCCCGACCTGACCCATGTCGACCATATCGAGGAGCCGCGGATCAAGGCGACCATCCTCGTCCCCGACGAATACCTCGGCGACGTGCTGAAACTCTGCCAGGACCGCCGCGGCGAACAGCTCGACCTCACCTATGCCGGCCAACGCGCCATGGTGGTCTATGACCTGCCCCTGAACGAGGTGGTCTTCGACTTCTACGACCGCCTGAAATCGGTGACCAAGGGCTATGCCTCCTTCGACTACCAGATGATCGGCTACCGCGAGGATTACCTCGTGAAGATGCAGATCCTGGTGAATGACGAGCCGGTGGATGCGCTCTCCATCATGGTCCACCGCGACCGCGCCGAGATGCGGGGGCGCGCCATGTGCGAGAAGCTGAAAGAGCTGATCCCGCGCCACATGTTCAAGATCCCCGTGCAGGCCGCCATCGGCGGGCGCGTCATCGCGCGAGAGACCATCGCGGCGCTCAGGAAGGACGTGACCGCCAAGTGCTACGGCGGCGACGCCACCCGGAAGCGCAAGCTTCTGGACAAGCAGAAGGCCGGCAAGAAGAAGATGCGCCAGTTCGGCAAGGTGGAGATCCCGCAGTCGGCGTTTATCAATGCGTTGAAGATGGACGGCTGACCCCAGGCCCGCCCCACACCCCCCACCGTAGGCCGGGCTTCAGCCAGGCACGCGCGCGCCCCCCGGACGCGCGCGCAACCACCAAACACGGTGGAACTTCCATGCAGCTGGGCCTCACTTTCAATCCCTCTGCCAAAGACTAATTCCTCATCAATGCCATTAAACGCGTGGCCACTTTGTCGACGCTGAGGCCGAAAGAGGAGTCGTCAAAATGACTTGATCTCTGTCGCCCAAAGTATGCTAGCGTGTCGGAGTAATGATCTCACTGGTGCACTAGATGGATTCGGCATGTCAAATTTGATTGTTAAACTTGAAGGTGAGGCCGCGGACGAAGGTACTGTTCCTGCCTTTGCGGCACTAGAGAGTATGGAAGGCTTTGCGCAAGCTGTAAGCGTCATCTTGCACTACGCTGAAACTGGCGAAGTTCGGCGGCGAAGAATAAAGGAACTCAATGCAGAGCTCTCGCTTGTAGCAACACGTGAAGGCTCATTCGAGTTTCTATTCTCCTACCCCGAATACGCAGAATTTATGGCGGGTTTCATTGGAAACGCTGTTGCGGGTGGTATAACTTGGGATCTAATTAAACGGGTTTTTCTTTCTGCGACTGGCCAAGGCGGACGATCAGAAATTGATGACGACAAATCGATCCCAGCAGGTGACTTTGGCGCGCTAGTACAGGCGACTGAAGCTGCCATTAGAAAATCTCACAACGTCGTAAACCATGGCTCAAGCAACGTTACGATTTTCGTCAACGGCGACTCAAACACTATAAACCTTAATTCTGAAACCAAGGCTTATATGCATGAAAGCGTGTTCAACGATGAAGCGCGATCCCAGCGATTTCTAGTAACAAGTTTTGATGGGCGAAACAGAACGGGGCGGATGTTTGATCTAGAGGCCGAACAGGCCTATACATTTGAATTACTAAATGAAGCGGATCGCGAAAGCCTAGAAACAATAGTAGCAGCGGCGTCTGCATTTGCATTGCGCGAAAAGGGAAGGTTTGGTGCAGATATGGAAGTTGTTGCAAAATTTTCTTCGATTGATGCGCCAGATGGGCGAACCAAGCGACTTAAAGTTATGGCTGCGCGGAAAGACTATAGTGGTTTGAATGAGGATGATTTTTTGATTGACGATGAATGAGTGCTAGCGACCGTAGGGTGGGGTTCCACCCCACCATGCCCCATCAACCGCGCACCCGCGTGGGGTAAAACCCCACCCTACCGCCCGATGCCGTCCACCCCCAACCCCATCCCCGGCACATACCGCCCATCCCGATGCACCGACGACCACGGCCAATCCTCCGGCCGCGCGACGAACCCGTGTTTCACCGGGTTCATCCAGCAATACCGGACATGCGCCCAATAATCCGCCTCGTCGCGGATGTGGTGTTCCCAGAACCGCCGTTGCCACAACACCTCGTCGCCTTTCCGGACCTTCGACGCCGACCGTAGGGTGGGGTTCCACCCCACCATCCCCGGCGCGCATCGCGCGCCATTGGTGGGGTCGAACCCCACCCTACATCCTTTCTCCCGCACCGCCCGCGTGAACCGCGCCTTGATGGCGCCCCACCGCACCCCGTACGCCCGGTCCCCCGCGGGCATGCGCCATACCGCGTGCATGTGATCCGGCAGCACCACCCAGGCCTCGATCCCGAAGGGCCGCTCGGCCTTCGTCACCCGCACCGCCTCCCGCAACGCACCGATCTCGCGCAGCAGCACGTCCCCGCCCCGCGCGGCGAGCGCGACGGTGAAGAAGACCATGGCCCCGGTCACGGGCGGGCGGCGGTAGGTGGACATGCCGCTACCCTCGCCCGAAACGGTTAACGGGCCGTCACCGCGGGCGGGGGGCGCGCGTATGCACGCGGTGTGTACGGACTGTGTACGGGGTGGGACGCCCCCTCCGTCCCGGTCCGGCCTGCACAGACCGGCGCGGGATCAGCCGAGGAAGGCCGCCACCGCGGCCTCGAACTCCCGCGGGCGGTCGGCGTGGAGCCAATGGCTCGCGCCGGGGATCTTGGCAAATTTCGCGTTCGGAAACAGGGACTTGATGACCGGACGATGCGCGGGCTGCACGTAATCGGACATGGCGCCCGACAGGAACAGCGACGGCCCGTCGAACTGCCCCGTGATCGCTGGCCAGGACAGGATGTCGGGCATGAACCGCTCCAGCACATCCAGGTTCAACCGCCATTTTTTCGCTTTTACATCAAGGGATTGCAGCAAGAACGCCCGCACCCCGGCCTCCGCCACATGCCCCGCCAGCTGCCGGTCCGCATCCCCCCGCGTCTCGACCGCCGACATGTCGATCGCCCGCATCGCCTCGATCAGATGCTGTTGCGTGTGGCCATAGGAAACCGGCGCGATATCGGCGACGATCAGCCGCCGCACGCAGGAAGAGTGCAGCAAACTCAAGCACATGGCGGCCTTGCCGCCCATGGAATGCCCCAGCACGTCGGCCCGGCCGCCATGGGCGGCGATGACCTCGGCAAGGTCGCGGGCAAGGTCCGGGTAGCCGTGGCTCTCGCGCCACGGACTGTCGCCGTGGTTGCGCATGTCCACGCTCAGCACCCGGCGCGTGGCCGAAAGGCGCTTGGCGATCACGCCCCAGTTGCGGGCCGAACCGAACAGGCCATGGGCGATCAGGATGGGCGGTCGGGCGGTGTCCTCGCCCTGCACGATGGTGGTGAGCATGACGCCAGAGATAGGCGAGCCGGACCCGCATTGGCCAGAGGAAACCGCGGTCTTGAGCCCGCGCCACGCGCTGCCGTATCCTCGGTGCAGTCTGCCTTTGGGGGGCCGATTCCATGACACGCGACAGGCTTGACGCCATCACGGAAGAATTGCGCGGCATGTTCGCCGCGCGTCTGAACGTCCGCGCCCGCAGTTTCGAGCGCGCCGTGCGCCGGGCGGGCCGGATGTTGCCGCCGCAGGCGCGGCAGGCGGCGGCCGAGCTGTGCGCCTACGAGGCGCGGCTGGCCCACCCCAAGCTTGCCGCGAAAACCGACCCGGCCCTGGTCGAGCGTGCCGCCGACACGATCCGCGTGTCGCTGGCGCGTCACAAGCCCGGCGCGCAGGCGGCGCGCGACCGGTCCTTCCTGATGGCCGAGATCGGCTTCAAGCTGGCCGCGCTGATCGGTGTCGGCCTCGTTCTCCTGCACTGGCAGGCCGGGGGCTGACCACGCCCCTCAATGCGCGGGCTTGATGAAGGTGCCGTTGCGCAGATCGCGCATCGCCTGCTGCAGCTCGGCCTGCGTGTTCATCACGATGGGGCCGTGCCAGGCGACGGGCTCCTCGATGGGGGCGCCCGAGATCAGGAGGAAGCGCACCCCCTTCGGCCCGGCCTGCACCGTGACCTCGTCGCCGGTGCCGAAGCGGATCAGCGTGCGGTCGCCCGACAGGTCGCGGATGTTGACCTCCTGGCCCATGACCTCCTTTTCCAGCAGCACCCCCTGCGGGGCCGAGGCATCGGCAAAGGCCCCCGCGCCCTGGAAGACATAGGCGAAGGCGCGGCGGTAGGTGTCGATGCGAAAGGTCTTTTTCACGCCCGCGGGCACCGTCACGTCCAGGTATTGCGGATCTGCGGCGATGCCGTCCACCGGCCCGCGCTTGCCCCAGAACTCGCCGGTGATGACGCGCACATGGGTGCCGTCGTCGTCGGTCACCTCGGGGATGTCTGCGCCCGCGATGTCCTGGTAGCGCGGCGCGGTCATCTTCTGGCTGGAGGGCAGGTTCCCCCAAAGCTGGAAGCCGTGCATCTGCCCCCGCGCGTTGCCCAGCGGCATCTCCTGGTGGAGGATGCCCGAGCCGGCCGTCATCCATTGCACCGAGCCCGGCCCCAGACGCCCGGTGTTGCCGAGGCTGTCGGAATGCTCGACCGTCCCCTCCAGCACGTAGGTGATCGTCTCGATCCCGCGATGCGGGTGCCACGGGAAGCCGTCCTTGTAGAACATCGGGTCGTCGTTGCGGAAATCGTCGAACAGGAGGAACGGGTCCAGCTCGGTCGGGTCCTGGAACCCGAAGGCGCGGTGCAGGTGGACACCGGCCCCTTCCATCGTGGGTTGGGCGCGGCGGGTTTCGAGAATGGGGCGAATGGACATGGGGCGCGACCTCCTGTTTCGGTGCGCATGATGTAGCGAGGCCGTGGCGCGCTGCAATGGCGCGGCCCTCACGCTGGCTGTGCGCGGGTGCAGAGGTCTACCCAAGCCGGGCGCGACGGGGTAAGGGGCGGCAGGCTGGAGCGAGGCAGATGACGAAACGCAAGCAGACCGACCCCGACGAGGTGCTGGCCACCATCGACCCGCACCCGATCCGGCGCGGCTTCACCACGGGCGTGGTCGGAGGCCTCGGGGTGCTGCTCGTCTATCTCGCGGCGACGCATCCGCCCGCCGATCTCGGCTGGCTGGTGTTCCTCATCCTGCTGGGCGTGGGCTCGCTCTACCTGTCGTGGCGGGTCTGGGCGGCGACGGCGGTCACGCTGGAGTTGACCCGCAGCGCGCTGCGCGAGCGGGACGGCGCGCGGCGCGTACTCTTCACGCTCGACGAGGTGGAGAGCGTGGATCGCTCGATTTTCGCCTTCAAGCCCGCGGGCGGTTTCTTCGTGCGGCTGAAAGCGCCCACGGCGCGCGGGCGGGTCTATGCCCCGGCGCTCTGGTGGCGGGCGCGCAGGCGCGTGGCGGTGGGCGGGGCCACGGCCCCCGGCCAGGCCAAGCCGGTGGCGGACCTGATCAAGGTCATGCTGGCCGAGATGTCGGGCGAGATCCCGAAGGGGCGGGGGTAGGCTCTGATCCCTTGAGCGCGGGGCGCGCGCGCGGGGGATCTGTCCGCCCGGTCAAGCCATGACGGCGGCCCGCGTCGGGCCATGGGACGGTTTGCCCGCAGGCCGGTGCCGCTGCCCGCGCGGCGGATGTTGCCGAGACAGGCACAGAGGATACGGTGGGTCACGGGCCGAGGGGGCCATGCGTGACGGAGGCTGTCCAGATGCGGAAGATCGTGATCCTGACCGGGGCGGGGGTGTCGGCGGAATCGGGGCTGGGCACGTTCCGCGACAAGGGCGGGCTCTGGACCCGCTACGACCTGTCCGAGGTGGCCACGCCCGAGGGGTTCGCGCGCAACCCGGCGCTGGTCCATGACTTCTACAACGCCCGCCGCGCCAACGCGCTGGAGGCCGCGCCGAATGCCGCCCATGCCGCCTTGGCGCGGTTGCAGGCGGATCATGGCGGCGTGACGCTGGTGACGCAGAACATCGACGATCTGCACGAACGGGCCGGCTCGCGGGACGTGATCCACATGCACGGGCAGATCCTGCGCGCGCTCTGCGCGGCGTGCGGCGCGCGGTGGGATGCGCCGCGGGTGATGGGGCCGCGCGATGCCTGCCCGTCCTGCGGGGCGGCGGCGACACGGCCGGACATCGTCTGGTTCGGGGAATACCCCTATCACATGGAGCGGATCGCCGAGGCGCTGGCGCGATGCGACCTGTTCGTCGCCATCGGCACGAGCGGCGAGGTCTACCCGGCTGCGGGTTTCGTCGAGGAGGCGGCGGGCCTTGGGGCCGAGACGCTGGAGATCAACCTCGAGCCCTCGGCGCCGGGGCGCTTCGACCGGGTGATCGCGGGGCCCGCGACGCAGGCCGTGCCGCGGTGGGTGGCGGAGGTTCTCGGAGGGTAAAGGGCCCGCCCGCGGAAAGGAGGAGACCGCGGGCGGGCCGGCAGGATCGGCCCCGAAGGGAGGAGGAGGGCCGATCCCGGTTCGGATTGTGTTGCGCGCTCAGCCGCCGTGGCCGTTGCCGTGTTGCATGGTCATGCCACCATGGGCGGGCATCCGCTCCAGATCGACGGGAACGGTGACGGTCAGCGGCTCGGCGGTCTCGAACTCGAGCGTGATCTCGATCTCGTCGCCGTGGTTCAGGGGGCGGGTCAGCCCGAGGAACATCACGTGCAGCCCGCCGCGCTGGAGCATCACGGTCTCGCCCGCGGGGAGGGGGATGCCCTCCTCGACCTCGACCATGCGCATGACGCCGTCGTCGGTCTGGATATGGGTGTGCAACTCGACCCGTTCGGCCACGTCGGAGCGTGCGGCGACGATGCGGTCGTCGGTGTCGGTCGGGTTGGTCACGGCCATGAAGGCCGCGCCCGAGATGGCGGCGGCGCTGGCGGCGCGGGCGTAGGGGTCTTCGACCTGCATCTGGGCCGAGGCAAGCGCGGGGATGAGCGCGAGGGCGCCCGCAAGGATATGCGGTTTGAAGGACATGGGTCCGGTCTCCGGTCTGTCTGGATGTGGTTTGGTCAGGCTGTTCGGGTCACGCCGCGAAGGGCGGCGCCCGTGCCTGACCGCCGGGCGCTGTGTGCGCGGGCGACCAGAGAGAGACGGAGGGAAGAACGGGGGCCGCCGCCAGTGTCAGCGGATGCGCGGCGGGGCTGGCGGTCTGCGGCAGGGCGAACACGACGGTCAGGCAGTCGAGGCACAGGTCGCGGTCGAGCGTGACCGGATCGCCATCGGCATCGAAGAGCGGCAGGCCGTCATGGGCGATGACGATGGGGGCCGGGCCGGTGACCGAGCAGAGCTGCCCATCGGCGGCCATCGCGCCGCGCGCCATGCCCACGCCGATGCCGGTGGCGAGGATCGCCACGGCAAGGCAGGTGGTCACAAGGGCGCGCAGAGCGGTCATGGGCGGTATGTGTGCAATCAAGCGATGCAGGGGAACGCGACAAAATGACGGGTTCGGGGTCTTGTCGCCCCTGCGGTGTGCTCGGGGCCGCGGTGCTCGCGCGCGACGTGTGATGGTGGCGCATCAGGCTGAGGACGCTGCCGCGATGGCTTCTCGTGTTTAATTTGAACAATGCCTAAAGTTGAATAAAGACAATGATTCGCAGGCGTCACGAAAGGACCACCAGATGAAGCGTTTCGCATGGGCCGCTGCTGCAGCCATGATGGCCACCACCCCTGCCTTCGCCGGCGGTCTGGTGGAGCCGGAGCCGACACCCGCCCCCGAGATCGTCCCGGTCGTTCCAGCACCGCCCGCGACGGACTGGACCGGGTTCCAGGCCGGTGTGGTGCTCGGCATCGCTTCCACCACCACGACGTTTGGGCAGTTCTCGCCGCTCGAGCTCGACTCGAGCCGGTATGGCGTCATCGCGCGGTATCTGCACGACATGGGCGATTTCGTCCTCGGCGGTCAGCTGATGTATGAAGAGATCGGGGTCGAGGATGATGTCGTCACCGGGATGAACCGTCTCGGGGCTTCGGTTCTGGTGGGCTATGACATGGGCCGCCTGCTGCCCTATGCGCATCTCGGCGTGACGCGGCTGGATACCGGGGCGCTCGGCACGATGGAAAACGGCGTCAGCTACGGTGTCGGCGCGATGTACGAGGCGACGGAATCGCTCATCCTGAGCATCGAGTATTCCCGCACCGAGTATGACGACTACCTCGTCCCGACCGGCGAACTGAGCGCCGACTCGCTGCGCATCGCCGCGACCTTCCGCTTCTGACCGGCGATCCGGCCCGGTCCTGCATGACGCCGTGCCCCTGACGGGGCGCGGCGTTTTCATGTCCGGCCCTGCGGTCCGCCGCGTGTGGCACCCGCCGCGCGACAATGCAAAACGCCCCGCAAGGCTGAGGCTTGCGGGGCGTTACGCAGATCGGAGGATGCAGTGGCTCAGGCGGTTGCGGCCTGTGCCTTTGCGATCTCTTTCTTGATCTTCAGCGCCTTCGGCGACAGCTCGTCGTCCTTGGCCTTGGCCATGAAGGCATCAAGCCCGCCGCGGTGGTCCACGGTGCGCAGCGCGGCATTCGAGATCCGCAGCTTGAAGCGGCGATCCAGAACGTCCGACCCAAGCGTGACTTCGGTCAGGTTGGGCAGGAAACGGCGACGGGTCTTGTTGTTGGCATGGCTGACATTGTTGCCAGTCATCGGGCCTTTGCCGGTCAGTTCGCAGACACGCGACATGGGATGATCCTCGACAGCTCAGAAACGGAAAGGGCGTGGGGGGCTTGCCCACGCCCGGAAATCTCAGCGGGGGATACGGGGGGCGGCCCATGCTGTCAAGGGGGCGAAGGGGCTTTGCCTTGTTCCCGCGCGGCGCGCGCGGCAGGATGGGGCGAACCGGGCGACAGGATGGCCCGGACGGGGCCGCGGCCGTGTCCGGGGCGGTGTCTGGGGCCGGGTCAAGGACCGGTGAAACGGCCGGGGCGAGGATGATGCACGAAACCGAGCTTTACCCGGCCGTCAAGGCCTTCCTCGAGGCGGCGGGCTACGAGGTGAAGGCCGAGATCGGCCCGGCCGACGTGGTGGCCGTGAAGCCGGGCGAGGCCGAGCCGCTTATCGTGGAGCTGAAGACGGGCTTCTCGCTGGCGTTGTTCCACCAGGGCATCGCGCGACTTTCGGTGAGCGACATGGTCTACCTCGCGGTGCCGCGGGGGACGGGGCGGCGATTCCTGAAGGCGTTGAAGGAGAACACGGCGCTGGCCCGTCGGCTGGGGCTTGGCCTGATGACGGTGCGGCTCGAGACCGGGCTGGTCGAGGTGCAGTGCGACCCCGGCCCCTACGCGCCCCGGAAATCGGCGCCCAAGCGCCGCGCGCTGCTGTCGGAATTCGCGCGGCGGCGGGGGGACCCGAACCTTGGCGGGCTGCAGGGGCAGCGGGTGACCGCCTACCGCCAGGATGCGCTGGCCTGCGCGGTGGAGCTGGCCGCCCGTGGCCCCTGCAAGGGCGCGGCGGTGAAGGCCGCGACCGGCGTCGCGCGGGCCACGATGATCATGCGCGACAACCATTACGGCTGGTTCGACAAGGTCGAGACGGGGGTCTACGCCCTGTCCGAGGCGGGCCGCGCGATGCTGGAGGAGGGGAGATGCAGACCGAGTTCGTGATCGAGACGCGGGGGCCGGGCCTGACGGAGGTCACCGACGAGGTCGCGCGCTGGCTCGCGGGGGCGGGCGACGGGCTGTTGACGCTGATGGTGCGGCATACCTCGGCCAGCCTGTTGATCCAGGAGAACGCGGACCCTGACGTGCGGCTTGACCTGCTGGGCTGGCTCGACCGGATGGTGCCCTCGGCCGACGACCTCTCGATGTCCGGGCTGCGCCACACCTGCGAGGGGCCGGACGACATGCCCGCGCATATCAAGGCGGCGCTGCTGCCGGTGTCGTTGCAGGTGCCGGTTCAGGCAGGCCGGATGCGGCTGGGGACATGGCAGGGGATCTACCTTGTCGAGCACCGCGGCGCGCCGCATCGGCGGAGGGTCGCCGCGCTGTTCCAGCCCATGCCGTAAGCCCGCGATCCGCAACATGCTGTGGGGGTGAATTGGCATCTACCCAAGCCTTGTGCGCTCGCCTATAGTGCCTGTGGATAACAGGGGCATCAGACCCCACGGATGAGGCAGGGGTGCGCCGGTCGGGCCGCCCGAGGGACGAGAAGGGGGACGCCGATGCGCTGCCCGTTTTGCGGAAATGTCGATACCCAGGTCAAGGACTCGCGGCCTGCCGAGGATCACGTGGCGATCCGGCGGCGGCGCTTCTGCCCGGCCTGCGCGGGGCGCTTCACCACCTATGAGCGGGTGCAGCTGCGCGACCTCGTGGTGGTGAAATCCAACGGCAAGCGCGAGGATTTCGACCGCGACAAGCTGGAACGCTCGGTGCGCATCTCGATGCAGAAACGCCCGATCGAGCCGGAACGGATCGACCAGATGATCTCGGGCATCGTGCGGCGGCTGGAAAGCATGGGCGAGACCGACATCCCCTCCAAGCTGATCGGCGAGATCGTGATGGAGCGGTTGGCCGCGATCGACACGGTGGCCTATGTGCGCTTCGCCTCGGTCTACAAGAATTTCCAGGCGACCGACGATTTCGAGGATTTCCTTGCCGAGCTGGCACCGCCCGCCCCCAAATCCGACGCCTGAGCGATGAGCGGGAGCGCCGCCGATACCCGCTGGATGCGGGTGGCGCTGGGCCTTGGCGCGCGGGGGATGGGCCGGGTCTGGCCCAACCCCGCGGTCGGCTGCGTGATCGTCGCGGGCGGGCGCGTGGTCGGGCGCGGCTGGACGCAGGACGGTGGCCGACCCCATGCGGAGGTGGTGGCGCTGGCGCAGGCGGGACCGGCGGCGCGGGGGGCCACGGCTTATGTCACGCTCGAGCCCTGCAACCACCACGGGGCCACCGGCCCCTGTTCCGAGGCGCTGATCGCGGCGGGCGTCGCGCGGGTGGTGATCGCCTGCGGCGATCCGCATGGTCTTGCCGCAGGCGGGGCCGCCCGGCTGCGCGCAGCGGGTATCGCGGTGACGGAGGGTATTTGCCGGGCCGAGGCCGAGGCCGCGCATCGCGGCTTTTTCAGCGTGGTGCGGCAGGGGCGGCCGATGCTGACGCTGAAGCTTGCCGTCTCCGGTGACGGGCGGATCGCCACGGCGACCGGCGAAAGCCAATGGATCACCGGCCCCGCGGCGCGGGCCTGGGTGCATGGCGCGCGCGCCCGCCATGACGCGGTGCTGGTGGGCGCGGGCACGGCGCGCGCCGATGACCCCAGCCTGACGGTGCGCGGCCTCGGCATCGCGCAGCAGCCGGTGCGGGTGGTGCTGTCGCGGCGGCTGGACCTGCCCGCGGACAGCGCGCTGATGCGCACGGCGGGCGAAGTGCCGGTCTGGCTCTGCCACGGCCCCGAGGCCCCCGAGGCGGCGCGCGCCGCATGGGACGCGGCCGGCGCGCGCCGGATCGAGGTCTCGGCGGGATCGGGCGGGCAGCTGGACCTGGGCGAGGTCATGGCCGCGCTGGGAGAGGCCGGGCTGACGCGGGTCTTCTGCGAGGGCGGCGGCACGCTGGCGGCGGGGCTGCTGTCGGCCGAGCTGGTCGATGATCTGGCGGTGATCTCGGCGGGCATGGTGATCGGGGCCGAGGGCACGCCCGCGGTCGGCGCGATGGGCATCGCGGCCCTGGCCGAAGCGCCGCGCTTCACCTTGCGCGAGACGCGGGCCTTGGGCGGGGATGTGCTGGCGCTCTGGTCGCGCTGAGGGCGCGCCGCGGGCGCGGCGTGGATGCGAATTTTCGTACGAAAATTCGGGGTCTGGGCGGCGGGTCGGCCGGTTCAGCGCCGCCAGAGCCAGCTTTGGCCCGCGAACCGGCCTTGCAGCTTGGCAAGCGCCCGCAGGCGGGGCGGCTGGCCGAGCCCCTC
>JAOARA010000418.1 GCA_025211115.1 Roseicyclus sp.
ACGTCAGGAGGATCCGAAAGCCGGAGCCATCCGACCGCTGCGGGGAAAACTTCAGAATGCCCGACAACGCATAATGATGGACAATTCCCATCACGATCGCCGCGCATATTCCGACAAACATAGCCATCAACTCGGTCATACACCCAAACCCGTCTTCCTGTTCAAACAGGTCAATTTGACCATACATCAGGCTTTTAGCACAACGGGACCAATTGATTCTTCACTGGTCAGGCCAACGCGGGGGGCAACCCGTTCAGGGCGACATCCACCGGAACGGTCGGCAAGTTCGATGCGATCCAGCCAGGCCCTTCGCCTGATCCCAACATCCCTTCCGAGATATCGGCGTAGCCCGAATAACCAGCTTGTCTCAACGCTCGAAGCAGCGATGCGGAGCGTCCGCCAGTGGCGCAGATCAGTCCAACAGTGCGATCACCGCTCAGTTCCTTGGCCCTGAACAATCGGTCCGGAAAACCGGACGCGTGCATGCTTATCGGCCATACACCAGCACCTACGCCGGTTTCTTGCCACTCTTTGTGCGTTCTGACATCGATGATCCGCGCCGTATCCGATAGAAGCGCGTCAAAGGCATTCTCTGCCGACCAGACAGATCGGCTCTGCGCCAACAGCGGTGACGCCGCGACGGTCAGCACCGTCATATGAGCACCCAGAGTAACCGGCCGGTAAGGACCACAGCTCAAGCGACGGCCTTCGCCTCTTTGGATTGCGGCACCCAGTTCCACGGCAGCAGCTCGTCGAGGCGGTTGATCTTGTGGTCGCCGATGCGGGCCAGGATGTCTGCCATATAGGCTTCGGGGTCGTGGCCGCTGAGCTTCGCGCTTTCGATGATCGTCATGGCTTCCGCGAGAGTTTCACCCCCGGCATCGGCCCCGGCGAAGAGCCAATTCTTCCGACCAATCACCACGGGCTTGATCGCACGCTCGGCCGGGTTGTTGTCGATGGCCACGCGGCCGTTCTCCAGGAAGAGCGTGAAGGAGGGCCAGCGGTGGAGCGCGTAGCGGAAGGCTTTGGCCAGTGCGCTCTTGCCGGAGACCCGGCCGAGCTGGGCCTCCGACCACGCCTTGAAGTCCTCCGCCAGAGGGCGCGTGCGGGTCTGCCTAACGCGCCGCCGCTCTTCGGCGGAGCAGCCGGTGATCTCGCGTTCAATGTCGTAGAGCGCGCCGATACGGTCCAGCGCCTCCCGGGCGATCTCCGACTTGGTGCCGATCCAGACATCGTGGAAGTCCCGGCGCAGGTGTGCCCAGCAGGCGGCCTCCCGGATGCGCACCACGCCGGTGGCATCGGGCTCATAGAGCGCCTTGAAGCCGGTATAGGCGTCCGCCTGGAGGATGCCGCTGAACTCGGCCAAATGGCGGTGCGGATGCGCACTCTTCCGATCCGGTGAGAAGAAGTAGGCGACACCGGGCGGCGCTGTCCCGCCCCATGGCCGGTCATCCCGGAGGTAGGTCCAGATCCGGCCCTCCTTCACGCCCTTTCCCAGTCCCTCGAGCCGCTTGGAGCGGTCGAGCACTCGCACCGGGGTGTCATCGGCATGGAGGCGATCGGCGGTCATCACGTCAGCCCTGATCCGCGCCACGAGCGGAGAGAGCACCCGCACACCCTGGCCGCACCAGTCGACGAGCGTCGAGGCCGGGATATCCGCGCCCATGCGGGCGAAGATCTCGTTCTGTCTATACAAGGGAAGATGATCGTCGAACTTGGAGACGAGGATGTGCGCCAGAAGGCCCGGTCCCGCCATGCTGCGCGGGATCGGGCGGGCAGGCGCCGGGGTCTGGGTGATCTTCTCGCATCTCCGGCAGGACTTCTTCGGGCGCGCCGTCTCGATCACCTTCAGCCGTGCGCTGATCAGTTCGAGGATCTCGCTCATGTCTTCACCGACGAGCCGCAGCTCGCCCCCGCAAGCGGGACAGGCATCGCCGGGATCGAGCACAATGCGCTCGCGGGGCGTTGCCTCCGAGACCTTCGGCTTGCGCCGCATGGGAGCAGGTTCCGCGACAGCGGGCTCTGCTTCCGGCTCCTCCTCGGGCTCCCGGGCGGCGGAAGCCGCGACCTCCAGCGCCTCGAGGGCCAGTTCCAGTTGTTCGATCTCGCGCTCGATTTTCTCCGAGCTCGCGCCGAACTTCTGACGCTGGAGCTTGGCGATCCGGATCTGGAGCGCCTGAACGAGGGCTTCGTGTGCCTTCAAGACGGCCGTGAGCCTTGTTGTCTCGGCCCGCATGGCCGCGTTCTCGGCCTCGAGTGCGGCGATCATCGCGCGCAACTTGGCAGGATCGTCAGGCGGAAGGGAGGAGGCTTCGGACATGCGGAACCTTACCATCCCGTGCGGTCCATAACCAGTAAAACAAGGGGTTTGAGAGAAGTATCAGCTCACCCGAGCGGGAGGCGCACCCCAGTCCGGGCGGCGCCAGTCGATGCCTTCCCAGAGCATCGCCAGCTGCGCCGAGGTCAGCCTTGCGGCGCCGTCGCCGGCGACGGGCCACGGGAAGCGCCCCCGTTCCAGGACCTTGTAGTAGAGGCAGAAGCCCTGGCCGTCCCAGTAGAGAAGCTTCAGCCGATCTCCCCGGCGTCCACGGAACGCGAAGACCGCGCCGCTCGCTGGGTTTTGGCGCAGGACGTCCTGGGCAAGCGCGGCCAAACCGGCGATCCCCTTGCGCATCTATGGACGCCTCCCGGATTGCAAGGGGATTTCTGAGCTTTGTGCTGGCAGGGCTTGCAGCCATCTATCCGGCCTCTGGTTGAGCAGCACGGTTTTGGCTGCGGGCCACTATGAGATCCGTTGATCCCTCGTCCCATCATATCGTCGAGCTCTAGGCTCGATGCGCAAACCGGGTTCTTGGGATCTGGTCTCGCCAGTCATGTCATCTCAGATACTGTCCTCGCAATTCTTTGACCGCCCGCCTGCCTTAAGCGGGGCGGTATTCCGTTCCCTTCGTGATCATGGCCCACATAATCCGCGCCATCTTGTTCGCTACCGCCACGGTGACGATATTGAAGTGCCGCCGGTCAAGCATTTTGTTGATCCAGTCCCACATCCCCCCGCGGCGACCGCGCGCGATGCGCACGACGGCCCTGGCCCCATTGATCAGTTGACGTCTGAGGTATGTGTTTCCACGTTTGGTGATGCCGAACATGCGCTCCTTGCCCCCGCTCGAATGCTGCCGCGGCGTAATCCCGAGCCAGGCAGCGAACGCACTCCCAGACGCGAAAGATCCGCCAGCGCTGAGATAGGCTGGCATTGCCGTGGCGATAACGGGGCCGACGCCGGGGATCGTACGTAGTCGCCGGGAAACATCGTCTTCTTTGCACTGCGCCTTGAGTCGCTTGTCCAATCCCGCGATCTGTTCGTCATACCCCCGGATCTCGGCAGTGATCATCTGCAGCAGATCGCAGACCTCGTCAGGAAGAGCCTCCGTTGCTTCTTCAACAGCAGCAAGCAAACGATTCAATCCGGCGCGTTGGCTGGCAGAAACGAAACCGAACTCGGCCAAGTGACCTCTGAGCGCGTTGATTGCCCCGGTGCGTCGACGGATGAAATGGTCCCGCACCCGATGCAACATCAATGTCGCCTGCTGCGCCTCGGTCTTGACCGGGATGAAACGCATCCCGGGGCGCTGCACGGCTTCACAGCATGCCTCTGCATCGGAGGCATCGTGTTTGTTGCCCTTTACATACGGCTTAACATATTGCGGTGGCATGAGCCGGACATCATGGCCCAGTTCGGCCAGGCAGCGGCCCCAGTGGTGTGCGCCAGAGCCCGCCTCCAGTCCAACGAGACAGGACGGATGCCGAGCCATCTCGGCGAGAAAAATATCTCGTGTCAGTCTCTTCTTCAGCACAGTCTTACCATCCGCATTGATGCCATGCACCTGAAAGACACGCTTGGCTATGTCCACACCGATCACCGTGACAGTCATACTTTACTCCCTTGTTTCCAGACCTGCAGTCTGGCGTTGCGCCAAGGGAGGCGTCCATCCCATCATGTCGGTGGTTCCGCAGGCCAAGTAGACCCGAACACCCGTTCCCGGTCCGATCATGCCGCCTCCACAGCCCGGATCAATCGGGTCAGCGTCTCTCCATCCATGCCGCTGTCGAACCTCAGGCAGCGCCCGTTGCTCAGCCGCAGCTCGACCATGACGGATCGCGCTGGCGCGGGGACGCTCGCTGCCGTCGGCGCCGCGCTGAAATCCACCGGCAGGAAAACAGCCCCGCGATCCGGCGACCACAGGCCCTTCTTCTTCAGATCACGCCGCCAGCCGTAGATCTGGGAGCGCGTGATCTCGTGCCGCTGCGCCACCTGCGTCACCGACGCACCGCCGACATCGACCTCCGACAGGATCTCGAGCTTCTCGTCTTCGCTCCACCGCCGGCGCCGCTCAACGCCCAGAACCTCGCCCAGCATGGCCCCTCCAAATAAGACACGTCGTTAAGGACGTCGTTATGCACGTGTCTTAGCTCGGAACCCCGCTGTCAGGCAGGCGGCCTCAATCGGGCGGTTACCACCCAGAACGAAACGGCGCCGGTTCAAATCAAGAGCCATATTCGAAAACCTCATCCTTTGATCGGTTGCGATCCCAAAGGTCACATAACATACGCGCG
>JAOARA010000045.1 GCA_025211115.1 Roseicyclus sp.
CTCCCGCAGCCTGCCACCAGCGCCGCCGCAAAGGATCAGCGCGCCCCAACCGCCCCACACACACCGAGCCACGGCAATCCGCCCCGCGCCGATCCACCCAGCCCGCCCGAGCAGGGCACACAAACCCGTCCACGCGCCCCGTTAACCTTAACGCGCGCCCTGCCCATCTTCATCCCCCAAATATGGCCGCCGGAGGCTCCCGCAGCCTGCCACCCGCGCAACCGGCTGCCGATCAGGGTGCAGCCACCGCCTTGCGCGCCATGTCCCAGTAGATCGTCTCGCCCGTGTCGCGGTCCAGCCGCCCGCCCTCGCGGTACCAGGTCGTCACCCCGGTCAGCATGGCGATCAACGCCATGGTGGCGAGCTTGGTGTCCGCCACGTCGAACACCCCCGCCTCGCGCCCCCGCTTCAGGATCGCCTCCAGCTGCGTCTCGTAATCCCGCCGCAACCCCTCGATCACCGCGAAATTCGCGGGCTCGAGGTTGCGCAGCTCCATGTAGGCGATGAAGACAAGGTCCGGCCGGTCGAGGTGGTAACGGATGTGATGGCGCACGAAGCTTTCCAGCTGCGCCACCGGGCCGGCCTCGGGCGCCTGCCAATCGGCCAGCAGATCCTCCAGGTGCCCGCGCATCAGCTCGAACAACAGCGCCTGCTTGTCGGGCGTATACAGGTAGAGCGCCCCCGCCTGCACCCCCACCTCGGCCGCGATCTGGCGCATCGAGACGGCGGCGAACCCGTGCCGCGCGAACAGCCGCAGCGCCGCCGCCCGCAGGCGCGGCCCGGTGATATCTGCGTGACTGCCCTGCGTGCGTGCCATGGCCCATGGATATCTGAACGGCCGTTCAATTCAACCGCCCACGGGAGTTCCGCTGGACAGCCGCCCCCGGCCGGGGCTAGCTGTCCCCATGCCGCGTCTTGTCCTTCGCCCTGCCTGTCTCGCCTGCCTCGCCCTTCTGGCCGCCTGCGGCCCGTCCCTGCCCGAGCTTGCCAACCGCACCGGGGCCGAGAGCCCGGCCGCGCCCTATCCCCGGCTCGTCCCGCTCGGCCCCCTGCTGGGGCAGGCGGACGTGCTGGCACCCCCCGCGGCCGGGCCCGCGGGCGAAGACCTCGTGGCGCGGGCCGCCGACCTGCGCCGCCGCGCGGCCGCCCTGCGCGCCATGCCGCTCTGAGCTGCGCGTTGCAGCCCGGCGGCGAAGCCGCTAACACCGCACCCGGAACCCGTCAGCCACCCATCCCGGAGGATCCCCGATGACAGACCCCCTGCGCCTTGGCATCGCCGGGCTTGGCACCGTCGGCACGGGCGTCGTCAAGATCGTCCAGCGCCAGGCCGATCTGCTCGCGCGCCGCTGCGGCCGCCCGATCGAGATCACCGCCATCTCCGCCCGCTCCCGCGACAAGGACCGCGGCGTGACCCTCTCGCGCTACGCGTGGGAGGATGATCCCGTCGCCCTCGCCCGCCGCCCCGATGTCGATGTCTTCGTGGAACTCATGGGCGGCAGCGACGGCCCCGCCAAGGCCGCGACCGAGGCCGCCATCGCCGCCGGCAAGGACGTGGTCACCGCCAACAAGGCGATGCTCGCCCTGCACGGCCAGCCGCTCGCCGAGGCCGCCGAGGCCGCAGGCCGCGTCCTGCGCTTCGAGGCCGCCGTCGCGGGCGGCATCCCCGTCATCAAATCGCTGACCGAAGGCCTGGCGGGCAACGCCATCACCCGCGTGATGGGCGTGATGAACGGCACCTGCAACTACATCCTCACGCGCATGGACAGCGCGGGCCTGACCTATGAGCAGGCCTTCGCCGAGGCCGACGGGCTGGGCTATCTCGAGGCCGATCCGAACCTCGACGTCGGCGGCATCGACGCGGCGCACAAGCTGACGCTTCTGGCCGCCATCGCCTATGGCACCAAGGTGAATTTCGACGCGATCGAGCTGGAAGGCATCGGTGCGATCACCATCGAGGATATCCGCCGCGCGGGCGACATGGGCTACAAGATCAAGCTTCTCGGCGTGGCCCAGATGACGGGCCGTGGGCTGGAACAACGCATGTCCCCCTGCCTCGTGCCCGCGACATCGCCGCTGGGTCAGCTCGAGGGCGGGACGAACATGGTCGTGGTCGAGGGCGACAGCGTCGGCCAGATCGTGCTGCGAGGCCCCGGCGCGGGCGAAGGGCCGACCGCCAGCGCGGTCATGTCCGATGTCTGCGACATCGCCCGCGGCATCCGCGTGGCCACCTTCGGCGTGCCCGCCACCGCGCTCACCGATGCGCCGCCTGCCTCGGCGGCAAGCCCCGCCTGCTACTACCTGCGCATGGAACTGGCCGACAAGCCGGGCGCGCTGGCCAAGGTGGCCACCGTGCTGGGCGAGGCGGGCATCTCCATCGACCGGATGCGGCAATACGATCACCCCGGCGAGAACGCGCCGGTCCTGATCGTCACCCACAAGGCCGCGCGCCCCGACCTCGACCGCGCGCTCGCGGCCCTGCCGGGCACGGGCGTGGTCATGGGCACCCCCGTAGCACTTCGGATCGAGGACGTCTGACAGGGCCGGGGCCGATGGACTGGTCCACGCCCATCGACATCTACTGCGAACGGCTCTCGCCCGGTTTCTGGGCGGAGCCGGTCAACGCGCTGACCAACGCCGCTTTCCTGCTGGCCGCCCTCGCGGGGGCCTACGCTGCAAGACGCGCGGGCCTGCGGCAACCCGCGCTCTGGGCGCTGATCGCGCTCGCCGCCTTGATCGGGATCGGCTCCTTCCTGTTCCACACCATCGCCACGCCCTGGGCCGCGCTGACCGATGTCCTGCCGATCTGGGCCTTCGTCCTGCTCTATCTTGGGACCTTCGCCACGCAGGTCATGGGCATCCGCCCCCTGCGCCTGATCTTCGGCACCGCGCTGGCGCTGGTCGCGCTCATCGCCCTCATGGCAGCCCTGCGCTCGGCCCTCGGCCCCGCCGCCGAGGCGCTGAACGGCTCAGGGCAATACGCCCCCGGCCTTCTGGCGCTCGTCACCTTCGCCGCCCTCCTGCTGAAACGCCGCCACCCGCTCGGCCCCCTGATCGCCACCACCGCGGCGCTCTTCACCCTCTCGCTCGCCTTCCGCACCGCCGACCTGCATGTCTGCCCGACCCTGCCCCTCGGCACGCATTTCCTGTGGCACCTGCTGAACGGCACGGTGATCGGCCTGTTGCTGATCGCCCTCGTCCGCGGGCTCGAAGCCGCCCGTTAGCGCCCCCATGCTGGACGCCACCGGGCCGGAGGGCTAGACGAAGGCCAACCGACCCCAGCCCAAGGCCCCCATTCCCATGTCGCATCCCACCGATTTCAACGACCGCATGCTCTCCCTCGGCCTCGCCCGCGTGTCCGAGGCCGCGGCGCTGGCCTCTGCCGATTTCATCGGGCGCGGCGACGAGAAGGCCGCCGACCAGGCCGCCGTGAACGGGATGCGCGAGCAGCTCAACAAGCTGGAAATCCGCGGCACCGTCGTCATCGGCGAGGGGGAACGCGACGAGGCCCCGATGCTCTACATCGGCGAAGAGGTCGGCATGGGCACCGGCCCCGAGGTCGACATCGCCCTCGACCCGCTGGAGGGCACGACGCTGACGGCCAAGGACATGCCCAACGCGCTGACCGTCATCGCCATGGGCCCGCGCGGCTCGATGCTGCACGCGCCTGACGTCTACATGGAAAAACTCGCCATCGGCCCCGGCTTCCGGCCGGGTCTCGTGACGCTCGACATGTCGCCCTCGGAACGGGTCAGCCGCCTTGCCTCGGCCAAGGGCTGCTCCACCACCGACATCACGGTCTGCGTCCTCGAACGCCCCCGCCACCAGGCGATGATCGACGAGCTGCGCACCACCGGCTGCGCCATTCGGCTGATCACCGACGGTGACGTCGCGGGCGTGATCCACTGCGCCGAACCCGAGATCACCGGCATCGACATGTACATGGGCGAAGGCGGCGCGCCCGAGGGCGTTCTGGCCGCCGCCGCGCTGAAATGCATGGGCGGGCAGATCTACGGCAAGCTCCTGTTCCGCAATGACGAGGAACGCGGCCGCGCCGCCAAGGCGGGCATCAAGAACCTCGACCGGGTCTATACCCGCGACGACATGGTGACCAAGGACGTGATCTTCGCCGCGACCGGCGTGACCGATGGCTCGATCCTGCCCGGCATCAAGCGCGAGCCGGGCTTCCTGACCGCCGAGACGCTGCTGATGCGCTCCAAGACCGGGTCGGTCCGCCGCATGACCTACCGCAACCCCGTCAAGAAATGAGCGCCGCAGCGCTTGTCCTGATCGACATCCAGGCGGGCTTCGACAGCCCCGCCTGGGGCGCGCGCAACAACCCGCGGGCCGAGGCCAACGCCGCCCGCCTGCTCGCCGCGTGGCGCGGCGCGGGCGCGCCCGTGGTTCACATCCGCCACATCAGCGTGGAACCCGGCAGCCCGCTGGCCCCCGGCCCCGGCAGCGCCTTCAAGCCCGAGGTCGCGCCCCTGCCCGGCGAGACCGTCTTCGAGAAATCCGTCAACAGCGCCTTCATCGGCACCGGGCTGGAGGATCACCTGCGCGCCCATGCCATCGACCGGCTGGTGATCTGCGGCCTGACCACGCCGCATTGCGTCTCGACCACCGCGCGGATGGCGGCCAATCTGGGCTTCGAGGTGCGCCTCGCCCATGACGCCTGCGCCAGCTTCGCGGGCAATGCCCGCACCGACTGGGCCGAGGGGCTGGCCCCGATGGACGCCGAGGCGATCCACGCCACCGCCGTCTCGCATCTGCATGGCGAGTTCGCCACTGCCCTTTCCACGGATGCCGTGCTAACCCAAGGCCCATGACCGCCTTTCTCGGGATCGACACCTCGCTCACGGGCCGCCGCTGGATCGGCCCGGACCCCGACACCGCGCGCCTTGCCGAGGCGTTGGGTCAACGCGCCGACCTGCCGCCCCCGCTCGCCCATGTCCTCGCCCGCCGCGGCGTGACACCGGAAGAGGCGCAGGGCTTCCTCGCGCCCGCGCTGCGCGACCTGATGCCGGACCCACGGCACCTCAAGGACATGGACGCCGCTGCCGCCCGTGTCGTCGCAGCCCTCGACCGCTCCGAGCGCATCGCCATCTTCGCCGATTACGACGTCGACGGCGGTGCATCCGCCGCGCTGCTGATCCACTGGCTGCGCAGCATGGGCCGCCCCGCCACCCTCTACATCCCCGACCGCATCGACGAGGGCTATGGCCCGAACGAGCCCGCCATGGCGGCGCTGGCCCGTGACCACGACCTGATCATCTGCGTCGATTGCGGCACGCTGTCCCACGGCCCCATCGCGGCGGCCCAAGGTGCCGACGTCATCGTCCTCGACCACCACCTCGCGGGGGCCGACCTGCCCGCCTGCGTCGCCGTGGTGAACCCCAACCGGCAGGA
>JAOARA010000046.1 GCA_025211115.1 Roseicyclus sp.
CGGGATCACCGCGCCGTGCATCGCCTTCGAGACGCTGACCTGGGCGAGCGGGATGCCGTCGAACAGGAGCTTCATGACCTCGACGCTGTCGATGGCGACGCCCGCCTTGCCCACGTCGCCGATCACGCGGTGGTGGTCGCTGTCATAGCCGCGGTGGGTGGCGAGGTCGAAGGCGACGGACACACCCTGCTGACCGGCGGCCAGCGCCTTGCGGTAGAAGGCGTTGCTCTCCTCGGCGGTCGAGAAGCCGGCATATTGCCGGATCGTCCAGGGACGGCCCGCGTACATCGTGGCCTTCACCCCGCGGGTGAAGGGGCCGAAGCCCGGCAGGCTGCCCATGTGGTCCAGCCCCTCGGTATCCTCGGCGGTATAGAGCGGCTTGACGCGGATGCCCTCCAGCGTCTCCCAGGTCAGGCTGTCGGCTGCGCGTCCGCGCAATTCCTTCTCAGCCAGAGTGCGCCATTCGGCCAGCTTCTCCGTCATCGGATCGTCCTCTTCCTTGTCCTGTCGGGCGCAGGGTTCGGGCCCCGGCCTCGTCGAGATACTCCGCAAGCCCCCCGGCCCCGGCAGCCAGCCAGGCGAGGTCTTCGGCATATTGGCCGCGCAGCGCGCGGCGTTGGTCGGCATCGAAGGGCATGAAGCGCCCGCCCGCACCGCGGGCCAGCGCCGGGTCCGCGCCGATATCCTCGAGATAGCCGCGCAGCACCGCCAGCGGCGGCGTGGCGTTATGCCGGTCGCGCGCGCCGGTCAGCGCGATGTCCCGCCCGGTCAGACGCGCGACCAGCGCGTCGGGCCGCCCGGCCATCGCCTCATGGGTCCAGACGGTGACCCGCGCGCCCGGCACGGCGGCGGCCAGCTCGGCGATGACATGCCGCCAGCGCCGCGGCTGCGTCACCAGCCGGTCGCAAAGCGCGGGCCGGGGCAACGGGCCGCCGCGCATCATCCGCCAGCCCAGCACCGAGGCCCAATAGGCATCGGGGCAGCGGATCGAGATCCCGATGGTCAGCCGATGCCCCGCGAAGCCCGCGGCGAACCCCGCCACCCGCGCCCCCGCATCGGGATAAAGCGCGCAGCCCTGCAGGTTGCCGCGCATGGTGCCCAGCATGTTCTCTTCGCTGACGAACAGCAGCCCGGCCCCGCGCGCGGCCTCCGTCTCGACCTGCAGCGCGATGCGCAGCGCGGGGCGGCCGACACGGCGGGGCGGCAGCGCGGGCCCGGCCCCGTAGAGCCCGTCGAACAGCCCCCCGCGGCAACGCCGCGGCCCCCAATAGGCCACGCCCGCCCGCCCCAGCGCCCCGCCGCCCTGGCCCAGCATGCGCTGCAGGCTGGTCGTGGCGGTGCGATGCGCGCCGGTGTGAAGCAGGATATCCATGCCGCGACCTCTCTGCGTCCCCTGCCGGGGACCGGGGGATGTCATCGCAGCCAGCGGTGAAGAACCGGTGAAGACAGCGCGGAAGACGCGGCCCCGCCTGCCGCAACGGCGCGCGGCATTTCCCTTCGCTTTCGCCGGGGGCGTGCCTATATCCGCAAGGAACGGAGGACCCATGCGACCGACCCACCTCGCCCTGATCGCCGTGCTGGCCATGACCGGCGCGGCACCCGCCCAAGACACCGACCCGACCCCGGCCGCCGACGGCAGCCTCGCCATGGCCGCCGCCGCCGACAGCGCGCAGACCGAGCCGGTCGAAGCCATAGGCCCGCTTGCGCCGCGCGACGCGGCCGATGTCGCGCTGGAGGATTTCATCTGGGTCGCGCGCCCCGTGATCGTCTTCGCCGACAGCCCCAACGACCCGCGCTTCATCGAACAGATGCAGCTGCTGGCCGACCGCCCCGATCCCCTGCTCGAGCGGGACGTGGTCATCGTCACCGACACCGACCCCTCGGCGCGCTCCGGCCCGCGGACGGCCCTGCGCCCGCGCGGCTTCTCGCTGGTGGTGATGCAGAAGGACGGCAGCGTCGGCTTCCGCCGTCCCAGCCCCCGCGACGTGCGCGAGATCGTGCGCGGCATCGACAACTTCCAGTTCCGGCAAGAGGAACTGCGCAGCGGGGGGCAGTGACCCCCCGCCCGTCTGTCGATATGCGGCGCACGGCAGATCACGGCGTCACTCGAACTCCATGATCACTTCGTCCACGGCCAGGCTGTCGCCGGGGCCTGCGTTGATCTTGGCCACGATGCCCTTGCGCTCGGCGCGCAGGATGTTCTCCATCTTCATCGCCTCGACGGTGCAGAGCGCCTGCCCCTCCTGCACCTCGTCGCCCTCGGCCACGTCGATCTTCACGATCAGGCCCGGCATCGGGCAAAGCAGCATCTTCGAGGTGTCGGGCGGCAGCTTCTCGGGCATCAGCCGCGCAAGCTCGGCCTGCCGCGGGCTGCGGACATGCACCTTCAGGTCCGCGCCGCGGGTGCGGATGCGGAAGCCGCCGGGCAGCTTGCCGACCTTGAGCACCAGCGGCGCGCCGTCCACGGTCAGCTGCGCCAACTGGTCGCCCGGCGTCCAGTCCGAGGCGACGCGCATCGCGTGCCCGTCCTCGAAACTCACGGTCGAACCGTCGTGATCGGCGGCGATGCGCACCGGGAACTCTTGCCCCTGCAGCGTCACCACCCAATCCGCGCCCACGCGGCGCTCGTGGTTGTCCATCCGCCCCGAGACGCGGGTGCGCCGGATCTCGGCCACGCGGTGCATCGCCGCCGCCGCCGCCGCCACGCGGCGCAGCGCATCCGCGCCAAGGCTCACGCCCTCGAACCCTTCGGGGTATTCCTCGGCGATGAAGGCGGTGGTGATGTTGCCCGACACGAAGCGCTCATGGTCCATCACCGCCGACAGGAAGGGCAGGTTGTGGCCGATCCCCTCGACCTCGAAACTGTCGAGCGCCACGCGCATCGCCTCGATCGAGCCCGCGCGGTCGGGGGCCCAGGTGCAGAGCTTGGCGATCATCGGGTCGTAATACATGCTGATCTCGCCGCCCTCGAAGACGCCGGTGTCGTTGCGCACCGCCGTCTCGCCCGAGGGGGCCTCGCCCTGCCACTTGCCGGTGTCCAGCAGCGGACCGGCGGCCACCTCCTGCGGGGGGCGGTAGCGCGTCAGCCGCCCGATCGAGGGCAGGAAGTTGCGATAGGGGTCTTCGGCGTAAAGCCGGCTTTCCATCGCCCAGCCCGTCAGCGTGATGTCGCCTTGCGCGAAGGGCAGCGTTTCGCCCGCGGCCACGCGGATCATCTGCTCGACCAGGTCGACGCCGGTGATCAGCTCGGTCACCGGGTGTTCCACCTGAAGGCGCGTGTTCATCTCGAGGAAGTAGAAGTTCCGCTCGCCGTCCACGATGAACTCGACCGTGCCCGCGCTGGTGTAGCCCACCGCTTGCGCCAGAGCGCAGGCCTGTTCGCCCATGGCCTTGCGCGTCGCCTCGTCGAGGAAGGGCGAGGGGGCCTCTTCGATGACCTTCTGGTTGCGGCGCTGGATCGAGCATTCCCGCTCGCCCAGGTAGACGCAATTGCCATGCGCGTCGGCCAGCACCTGGATCTCGATGTGGCGGGGCTGGGTGACGAATTTCTCGATGAAGATGCGGTCATCGCCGAAGCTCGACTTCGCCTCGTTCTTCGAGGCCTGGAACCCCTCGCGCGTCTCGGCGTCGGTCCAGGCGATGCGCATCCCCTTGCCGCCGCCGCCTGCGCTGGCCTTGATCATCACCGGGTAGCCGATCTCGTTCGAGATCCTCACCGCCTCCTCGGCATCCTCGATCAGCCCCATGTAGCCGGGCACGGTCGACACGCCCGCCTCCTGCGCGATCTTCTTCGAGGTGATCTTGTCGCCCATCGCCTCGATGGCACCCGCGGGCGGGCCGACAAAGGCGACGCCCGCCTATTCCAGGGCTTCCGCGAATTTCATGTTCTCCGACAGGAACCCGTAGCCGGGATGCACCGCCTCGGCGCCGGTGTCCTTGATCGCCTGCATGATCTTGTCGATCACGATGTAGCTTTCGGACGCGGGCGGCGCGCCGATATGCACCGCCTCGTCGGCCATGCGCACATGCAGCGCGTTGCGGTCGGCATCCGAATAGACCGCGACCGTGGCGATGCCCATCTTGCGTGCGGTCTTGATGACCCGGCAGGCGATCTCGCCGCGGTTGGCGATCAAAAGCTTCTTGAACATGGGCAGGCGTCCCTTCCTTGCGGGGCTCGGGCCCCGTTCTGGTGCAAAACGAAAAAGGCCACCGGGGGCGTGCTGCCCCGGTGGCCCCGTGATCGGATGAGCCGAGCCGCGCCGCGCGCGCGGCCGGTCAGGCGGTCAGCGGCAGAGCCCGGCGTCGTCGCACAGCGCGCCACCGGCCGCGCCGATGAGCAGGCCGGTGCCGACATTGCCGTCAAGCGCGGCGGCCGTGACGCCCCCCGCGACCGCGCCAAGCCCGGCGCGCTCGAGGTCGCTTGCGACACAGCCCGACAGCGCGATGGCCGCGGCGAAAAGGGTTGCGGTAAAGGTGGTGCGGTGAATGGCGCGCATTTTGCGTCTGCTCCTGTTGTGATGCCTCGTGCCTCACAGGATACACGCAAATTCCGACGCGCAACAGCCAGCCCGCCACGGGCGGCCCCATCGGCGGAAAAAAGCGGCCGGCACAGCAAGCTGGCCGACCGCGTCGAAGGGGAAGGGTAACACGTCTTGTCGTGACCGGCCGTTGAAATGCTGGGGACAATGACCGGCATGCCAACCATGCCACGGATTTCCCGCGGCGAAAGGGCCATGGCCCCAAGCGCGGCGCAGTGCGCGCGAAACCGCGCACCGGCGGGGCGGCTGCGCGAAATCATGCCGACCGCCCTTCCCAGACGCCCGTGCCGTCAAAGGCCTCGGGAAAGGAGGCGCGGGCGCGCTCTTCGTCGATGACCAGAAGCGCCTCGTAGCTTTCGGGGTCGAACGGGTCCTCGGCCGCGATCACCTCGCGCCCGAACAGCCAGCTCAACCGCCCCGCATCGAGGTTGCCGCGCTCGAAGGGCTCGGTGCCGAAATAGAGCCACAGCGCCTCCATGAACCCCGCATCGGCCCGCCGGTCCGCGGGGCGGCGGTCGGCGTAGCGGTCGCGCGCGACCAGCCGGGTCGCGCCCTCCTTGTTGGCGCGGCGGATGGTGAACTGCAGGTCGCTGCCGGGCAGGCGCGAGGGAAAGCCGCGATGCTTGATCATGCCGCGCGCCCCCGACCCCGAACGGTTACCGGGACCGTGACCGGGCCTGCGGACCCGGCCACGCCACGAGGTACAGCTGCACCGGGGCAGCCAAGGCCCACGATAGCTTGCGCCCGCGCGTATCCACAGGCTTTTCCACAGGCCGCCGCCCATTGTGGCCCGGTTGCATCACCCCGGAAGCCGCATGAACGTCGCGTGGCAACATGTTGTATGTGCATCAGAACAGTTCCCAAATGCAGAGGGGGCCCTCAAGCCGGTAGCTTTCGAAATAGCGACGGATCTCGGGGGTGGCGATGCCGCGCTCGACGGGGGCCTCCATCATCTCGACGACCACCCATCCGGGGGTCGCAGCCCCGGCTTGCGCGACCGGAACACCCCATGTCAGGCAGGCCCAGTCCATGTCCCCGCGCAGCTCCGTTCCGCTCAACCCGTCGCCCGCGATCTGCGGGGCGAGCAGGCGCACGACGACCTGCAACTCGCCCGAATGCGGGTTCTCCTCGATCATCAGCTCCTGCACCTGCACGCTCTGGCCCGAGGGGGCCGCCAGCGCGCCCATGGGCCAGTCGCCCTGCAGCCCCTCGCCCGCCGCGACCGGCGCAGCCAAGGCCCCGCACAGCGGCAGGCACAGCAGGGGAAACAGGGCGGCGCGGATCACGGGGTCACCCCCTCCGGCCTGCGAGCGATGCAATCGATCTCGACCAGCGCGCCCACGGCCAGCGCGGTGACGCCCACGGTGGTGCGCGCAGGCCGCCGGTCGGGCGGAAAGAAGGACTGGTAAGTCTCGTTGAAGGCGGCGTAGTCGCGTTCGAACTCGGTCAGGTAGGCGCGCATCTGGACGACATGGCTCAGGTCGAGGCCCACGCCCTTCAGCACGATCTCGAGGTTGCGCATCACCGCCCGCGTCTGCGCCTCCACCCCCTCGGGCAGGGGTGCGTCGGGGGCCGCCGGGTCGGTCGGCATCTGCCCGGTCAGGATCACCCAGCCATCCACCTCCACCGCGTGGGAAAAGGGGGCGACGGGCCGCGGGCCGCCGGTGATCATGTGAAAGAGGGGCTCGGTCATGGTCTACCTCTCGGGATGGGCGCACCGCCCACCGCGCCGATGCGGTGGGCAGGATTGCCCGGCCTCACAGCGGAATGTTGTCGTGCTTCTTCCACGGCATCTGCTTGCGCTTGGTGCGCAGCTGCGCGAAGGCCTTGCACACCCGACGCCGGGTCGAGCGCGGCTGGATCACCTCGGCGATGAAGCCGCGTTCCGCCGCCACGAAGGGGTTGGCAAAGGCATCCTCGTAGTCCTTGGTGCGCTGCGCGATCTTCTCGGCATCGCCCAGTTCCGAGCGATACAGGAGCTCGGTCGCGCCCTTGGCCCCCATCACCGCGATTTCCGAGGTCGGCCAGGCGTAGTTGATATCGCCGCGCAGGTGCTTGGAGGACATCACCACGTAAGCCCCGCCATAGGCC
>JAOARA010000419.1 GCA_025211115.1 Roseicyclus sp.
CAACTGGATGTATCCCGCCGCCCTGCCGGCGTCGGCGCTGCCCGAGGGGTTCGAGACGCTGATCGAACCGTCGCAGGCGCTGCTCTTGTCGCCCGAGGAGGCCGCGGCGCGCCGGGATGAGGCGCTCGCCACATGGCAAGCCGCCCTCAGCCGCTAGGCGCGATCCACTGGACGGGCGCGGCGCTGGCCGCGCTCGTCACCCTCGCCGTGCTCGGCCCGCTCGGCGCGGTGATGCTGCGCGCCGATTGGCCGCCCGCGCTCGGCCCCGCGGATTGGGCCGCGATCCGCTTTACCCTGCTGCAGGCGGCGCTCTCGGCCTTGGTCAGCGTGACGCTCGCCATCCCCGTGGCCCGCGCGCTGGCGCGGCGCGATTTCGCGGGGCGGCGGGTGCTGGTGACGCTGATGGGCGCGCCCTTCCTTCTGCCGGTGATCGTGGCCGGCCTTGGCCTCTTGGCCGTCTTCGGGCGGGCGGGGTGGCTGAACGAGCTGCTCGCCGCGCTGGGTGCTGCGCGGGTGGATGTCTACGGGCTTCAGGGGATCGTGCTGGCGCATGTGTTCCTGAACCTGCCTTTGGCCGTCCGGCTGATCCTGCAAGGCTGGCAGGCCGTGCCGTCGGAGCGCATAAGGCTGGCCACCTCGTTGGGGTTTTCCACCGCCGACATGCGACGGCAGTTCGAGCGCCCGATCCTGCGCGCGGTGCTGCCCGGCGCGGCGCTGCTGATCTTCCTGATCTGCACGACCAGTTTCGCGGTCGCCCTGATCCTTGGCGGTGGGCCGTCCTCCACCACGGTGGAGCTTGCGATCTACCAGGCGTTCCGCTTCGACTTCGACCTCGGGCGCGCGGCGCTTCTGGGCCTGATCCAGGTGGCGATCTGCCTTGGCGCGGGGGCGCTCGCCTTCGGCGCGATCCGGGGACAGGAGGTCGGCGCGGGCCTTGACCGCCCGGCGCTGCCATGGCCGGGCGACACCGGGGCTGCGCGGGCGCTGGACGCGGCGGCGATCCTTGGCGCGGCGGGGTTCCTGCTGCTGCCGCTGGCCGCCGTGCTGCTCAAGGGCCTGCCCGCCCTGACGGGCCTGCCGCCGGTGGTGTGGGAGGCGGCGCTGCGTTCGATCGTGCTCGCGCTCGCCTCCACCGCGCTGGCGGTGGCGCTGGCGCTGCCCATCGCGCTGCTGGTAACGCGGCTCCGCCGCCCCGGCCTTGTCGAAGGGCTGGCCTTCCTCACCATCGCGGTGTCGCCGCTGGTGATCGGCACTGGCCTGTTCCTGCTGATCCGTGGCGTCACGAACCCCGTTCCCCTCGCCCTGCCGGTCACGGGCATGGTCAACGCGCTGGTCGCGCTCCCCTTCCTTCTGCGCGCGCTGGTGCCCGCGGTGATGGAGGCCGAGGCGACGCAGGGCCGCCTTGCCGAGGCGCTGGGGATGCGCGGGCTGGCGCGGTTGCGCCATGCGATCCTGCCGCGGCTGCGGCGCCCGCTGGGCTTCGGCGCGGGGCTGGCGGCGGCGTTTTCCATGGGCGACCTCGGCGTGATCGCCTTGTTCTCGACGCCGGGGCAGGGGACGCTGCCGCTCGAGATGTATCGGCTGATGGGCTCCTACCGCACCGATGACGCGCAAGGCGCGGCGGTGCTGCTCATGGCGCTGACGCTGGCGCTGTTCTGGGGTTTCGACAGGGGAGGGCGCTTGGATGCTGTCACTCGATGATCTGCGCTTCACCCAAGGTGGGTTCACCCTGTCCCTGTCCGGCGAGATCGCGCGGGGGGAGCGCGTGGCGCTTCTGGGTGCGTCGGGCAGCGGCAAAAGCACGCTTCTGTCGCTGATCGCGGGGTTCGAGCGGGCGGATTCCGGGCGCATTCGGTGGGAGGATACCGACCTCACCGCGGCCCCCGTGGCGGCGCGGCCGGTGTCGATCCTGTTCCAGGACGGGAACCTGTTTCCGCATCTCTCGGCCTTCGACAACGTGGCACTCGGGCTGCGCCCCGATCTGCGCCTGTCGGCACAGGATCGGGAGCGGGTGGCCGAGAGCCTGTTCCAGGTGGGGCTGGGCGATCATGCGGGCAAGCGGCCCGCGGCGCTGTCGGGCGGGCAACAGGCGCGGGTCGCGCTGGCGCGGATGCTGCTGCGCGACCGGCCGCTTGCACTGCTGGACGAGCCCTTCGCCGCGCTTGATCCGGGGTTGAAGACCGAGATGCTGGCCCTTGTGCGGGAGCTCTGCGCGGCCCGCGGCCTGACGCTTCTCATGGCCTGCCATGACCTGCGCGACGCGGAACGGCTCTGCGACCGGCTGTGGCTGCTGGAGGACGGGGCGAAGGTGCTGGACCTCGGCCTGTCCGGGTTGCGGGACGATCCGCCCGAGGGGCTGCGCCCCTGGATGTGATGCCGGGCGGGTGAGAGTGACGTGCCTGCAACGAAAAACGCGCCCCGTGGGGCGCGTTTTCCTGTTCGCGTATGGTGTGCCTCACTCGGCGGGCTGCTGGCCCTTGGCGCGCGCCTTGACCGGGGCCCAGATGCGCTTGTTGGTGAGGTAGAGCAGCACCGACAGGACGCCCAGCATCAGGATGGCGGTAAAGCCCATCTGCTTGCGCGCCATCAGCGCCGGTTCCGCGGTCCAGGTCAGGAAGGCGGCGACGTCCAGCGCCATCTGCTCGACCGTGGCCTCGGTGCCGTCGTTATACTCGACCGCATCGTCCCACAGCGGCGGGGACATGGCGATGTAGCCGCCTGCGAAGGTCTCGTTCCCGTAGAGGATCGCGCCGAATTCCTCGCGCTCGGACCCGGTGTAATGGGTCAGGAGCGAGGCGACGTATTCCGGCCCGCCGATGCCGCGGAACAGCTGGTTCAGACCAAGACCATAGGGGCCGTGGAAGCCCGCGCGCGCCTTGGTCATCAGGCTGAGGTCGGGCGCATTCTCGAGGCTCGACATCGGGAAGTTGTCGTTCGGCGTCGCCGCGCGCCAGTCCTGCAGATCCTCATCGTAGACCTCGATGAAGTTCTGCTCGATGTAGGCGCGCACCTCTTCTTCGCTGAGACCCGGTCCGCTCTCGTCCGAGAGGGTCCGGATCGGCACGTAGCGCAGGCCGTGGCAGGCCGAGCAGACCTGCGTGTAGACCTGCAGGCCGCGCTGCAGCTGGTTCTGGTCAAAGGTGCCGAAGGGGCCTTCGAAGGAGAAGGCGTAGTCTTCGACATGACCCGCGCCGCCTGCCGCGATCGCCGCCCCCGAGGAGAGGGCCAGCGTCGCCGCCGTCACGGTGCTGATTGC
>JAOARA010000420.1 GCA_025211115.1 Roseicyclus sp.
ACCCCAGACCATGTCCGACTTGTCCGAGCTTTTGCCGATGCTTGCCCTGATCCTGCTGATCGGGGGTTTTGCCGGTGTCATCGCGGGGCTTCTGGGCGTGGGGGGCGGTATCGTGCTGGTGCCGGCCTTCTATTTCGCCTTCGAAGGGCTGGGCTATGGCCCCGAGGGGCTGATGCAGATCTGCCTTGCGACCTCGCTTGCGACCATCGCGGTGACCTCGCTGCGCTCGCTTCTGGCGCATCACAAGCGCGGCGCGGTCGACTGGGAGATCCTCAGGGGCTGGGCGCCCGGCATCGCCATCGGGGCGGCGCTCGGCGTCGGTGCGGCCAGCGGGCTGCGGGGCGAGGTGCTGATGGTGATCTTCGCCGTGCTCGGGCTGGCGGTGGGGCTTTACCTGGCCTTCGGGCGGGCAAGCTGGCGCTTGGGCGACGCGATGCCCGAGGGGCCGGGCCGGGTGGTGACCGCGCCCGTCCTGGGGTTCCTTTCGGTGCTGATGGGGATCGGGGGCGGCAGTTTCGGCGTGCCCCTGATGAGCCTTTACGGCGTCGCCATCCACCGCGCGGTGGCGACCGCGGCGGGCTTCGGGCTGGTGATCGCGGTGCCCTCGGTGCTGGGCTTCCTGCTGGTGCCCGGCGCGACCGAGGCGCGTCCCCCCTTCACGCTGGGGCAGGTGAACCTCGTCGCCTTCGCGGTGGTGGTGGCGATGACGCTGGTCACCACGCCGCTGGGGGTGAAGCTTGCGCATGGGACCGACCCGGTCCGGCTCAAGCGGATCTTCGCGGTCTTCATCATCGTCATGGCGCTCAACATGGCGCGCAAGGCGCTGACGGGATGAGCTGGCTGGCCCGCGGCTTCGAGGTCTTCGCGGCCGAGCCCGCGACGCAGGCCTGGTGCGATGCGGCCCGCGGCCCGGCGCTTGCGGCCGCCGCCGATGCCGCAATGCGCGCGCGCTGGCTGCGCCATGGCGGGACATGGTTCGTGGGCGTCGACGTGCTGGACAACGACAGCGCGGGCCGGGTGGGGCAGGGGCCGCCGCTCACCGGGGCGGCGCTGGCCGCGGCCGAGGCCGTGACGGGCCGCCTGCCGCTGCATCCGGCGCAGGTCTCGGTGACATATCCCGGCTATCCGGGCCGCGACGCGGGCGAGAGCGACAGCGCCCACCGCTACCGCCGGGCCCGCGATGCGGCGCATCTCGACGGGCTTTTGCCCGAGGGGCCCGCGCGCCGCCGCCACCTGCGCGAGCCGCATGGCTGGATTCTCGGCCTTGCCCTGACCGAGGCCGGGCCCGGCGCCGCCCCGCTTGTCGTCTGGGAGGGCAGCCACGAGGTGATGCGCGCGGCCTTTCGCGCGGCCTTCGACGGCGTCGCGCCCGAGGGCTGGGGCGATATCGACGTGACCGCCGCCTACCAGGCCGCGCGGCGTCAGTGCTTCGATACCTGCCGACGCGTCGAGGTCGCGCTCGCCCCCGGCGAGGCCGTTCTGGTCCACCGCCTTGCGCTGCACGGCGTCGCGCCCTGGGCCGAGCGGGCCACGTCCGCTCTCGAGGGGCGGGCCATCGCCTACCTCAGGCCTTGTCTTCAGGCGACCGGGGATTGGCTGGATTTGCCCTGAGCGACGGCCTCAGCCTTCACCGCGGCGCTTCAGCCGGGCGGCGCGGCCGCCGCGGCGCTGGGACAGTTGCGCGCGGCGGGCGGGCAGGGCGGCCATGACCTCGGCGCGGGCCTCATGGCCCATGCGGGTCCATTGCGTGATCTCGTCGATCGTGCGCAGGCAGCCGGTGCAGATCCGCGCCTCGGGATGGACCACGCAGATCTTGACGCAGGGGCTTTGGATCTCGTCGCGTTTCCAGATCTCGTCGGACATCAGACGCTCCTAAGGTGGCGCAACCGGTCGAGCGCCCCTTGCAGGATATAGCCCGCCGCGACGGCGTCGATCACCTCTGCGCGACGTTTCCGTGTCGTATCCGCCTCGAGCAGTGCCCTTTCTGCCGCAACCGCGCTCCACCGCTCGTCCCAGAAGGCGATGGGCAGCCCCTCGAACCCCTCCAGCCGGGTCAGGTTCCGCGCGAAAGCGCGGGTCGATTGCGCGCGCGGCCCCTCGGTCCCGTCCATGTTGGCGGGCAGGCCGAGGATCACGCCCCCGATCTCGCGCCTGGCCGCGATCTCGGCCAGCCGCGCGGCGTCAGCCGTGAATTTCACCCGCTTCACCGTCTCGAGCGGCGTCGCCGCCGACAACAGCCTGTCGGACACCGCGACGCCGATGGTCTTGGTCCCGAGGTCGAGGCCCATCAGGCCCCGACCCGCGGGGATCGCGGCGGCGAAGCTCTCGATGTCGTCGCAGATCACTCCGCCGCTCCGCCCAGCGGGGCCGCGGCGGCGTCCAGCATCTCCAGCGCCTGCGGCACATCGGCGAAGACCGTCCGCGCCTCGTCGTAGACGGCGCGCGCGTCCTCGGTCCGGCCCAGCACGATCTGCGCGTTGATCAGGCGCGCCCATTCCTCGGGCGGGCCGCCCTCGGTCGCCAGCCGTTCGGCGAGACCCGCCACCATGCCCTCGATCATCGCGGCCTGGTCCTCGGCGGCCATGCCCTGCGCCGCCTCCATCTGCTCGGCGGTGGGGCCGCGCGGCGCGGGCGCGCCGGCAGGCTGCGGCAGCTCGGCCAGGGTCACGTTCACGCCCGCGAGGAACGCCACCTCCTCGATCTGCAGGCGGATCGGCTCGAGCCAGGGGGCATCGGCCGAGGATTCGGCCATCAGGTTGCGCCAGACCGGAAAGGCCAGGTCGGGCCGCCCCTGCTGCGCATACATCAGGCCCACGTAATAGCGCGCCGTCCCGTTGCGCGGTTCCAGCTGCAGGCCGCGCATCAAGGCGCGCTCGGCCTCGGGGCTGACATAGCCGCCCGCGGCCAGCACCATCATCTCGGCGAGGTCGATGTAATGAAACCCGGTCGCCGCATCGCCCAACACCTCGATCAGCCGGGTCTGGGCGACACGCGCCGCGGTGTAATTGCCCAAAGCGGCCTCGTTCGAGGCCAGAAGCGCCAGCCCCTGCGGATCGTCGGGGCGCTCGGCCATCACCTCGCGCAGCTGGGCCACCAGCTCTTCGCGCCGCGGGTCGGGGGCCACGCCGGGGCGGAAGGGCACCTCGGCCTCGGCCACGGTCTGACCGGGACGGCTCGCGCGGGCCTCTTCGACCATCTCGATGCGGCCGGCCAGCGGCAGGTCGGGATACCCCGGCGCGCCGATCTGCATGTAGAGCGCAAAGGCCCCCGCGACGGTGGCCACAAGGCCCGCGCCGATCATCGCCCGGTCGATCGTGCTGGTGCGCGCCTCGACCGACTTGGCGCGCTGCAACGCGCGGTCGGCCTCCAGCAGGCGGCGCGAGACCTCGGTGCGGGCGCGCTGCGCCTCTTCCTCGGTCAGGACGCCGCGGGCGACATCCTTGTCGACCTCCTTCAACTGGTCGCGGTAGACCTGCAGGTCATAGGCGGCGGCGGGCACCGCGGCCTTGCGCGGGCGCAGCGCCGCCAGCATCAGTATCATGACCACCAGCGCCGAAAACGCACCGGTTGCGACCCAGAATCCCATCTCGCGCCTGTCCTTGTGTCTCTCTACGTCTCTCACATAAGCGCCCGCGGTCCCTTCGAAAACCGGGCGTCGGGCCGCAGGGGCGGGACATTCTGGCGCTGCGTCGCATTTTGCGCATGGACCGTCGCGCGGAGTATCCTCTCAATGCGCGTCCTGCCCCACATGGGGCGGGCAGTCAGAGGAGCCGCGTGATGCGCCGTTATTCCGCCTTCGCCATCGCCCGCGAGGCCGCCCGCCACCACCTGGGATGGGAGCGCGCCTGGCGCAGCCCCACGCCGAAAGCCCATTACGATGTGATCATCGTGGGGGCAGGCGGGCACGGTCTTGCCACGGCTTATTACCTTGGAAAAAATCACGGAATCCGCAACGTGGCCGTGATCGAGAAGGGCTGGCTCGGCGGTGGCAACACCGGGCGGAACACCACGATCATCCGCTCGAACTACCTGCAGGACCCTTCGGCCGCGATCTATGAAAAGGCCCGCTCGCTCTACGAGACGCTGAGCCAGGACCTTAACTACAACATCATGTTCAGCCCCCGCGGCGTGATGATGCTGGCCCAGACCCAGCACGAGATTCGCGGCTACCAGCGCACGGCGCACGCCAACGCCCTGCAAGGGGTGGCGACCGAATTCATCTCGCCCCGCCGCGTGAAAGAGCTTTGCCCGATCATCAACATCGACGGGCCGCGCTACCCGGTCCTCGGCGCGCTCTGGCAGGCCCGCGGCGGCACCGCCCGGCATGACGCCGTCGCCTGGGGCTATGCGCGCGCCTGTTCCGACATGGGCATGGACATCATCCAGCAGACCGAGGTGACGGGCGTCCGCCGCGAGGGCGACCGCGTCGTCGGCGTGGACACCACCAAGGGCTACATCGGCTGCGGCAAGCTCGGCATCGTGGTCGCGGGCCATTCCGGCGTCATGGCCGAGCGCGCGGGCTTCCGCCTGCCGATCGAGTCGGTCGCGCTGCAGGCGCTGGTGTCGGAACCGATCAAGCCGGTGATGGACGTGGTCGTCATGGCCAACACGGTGCATGGCTACATGAGCCAGTCCGACAAGGGCGAGATGGTCATCGGCGGCGGCGCGGACGGGGTCAACAACTACACCCAGCGCGGCTCCTTCCACCATGTCGAGGAGACGGTGCGCGCCCTGGTCGAGACCTTCCCGATCATCTCGCGCCTCAAGAT
>JAOARA010000421.1 GCA_025211115.1 Roseicyclus sp.
ACCTGGAAGATCCCGTCCCCCTCGATCGCAACGTCGAGCGCGTTGTCGGTCGTGGTCAGGCTGCCCTGTGTGTGGATCTTCTCGGTCGCCACGAGGCGCACGCCCGTGCCCCGCGCCAGCGCCGAGGTCTGCTGCGTCGCCTCCGAGGTCTGCGCGCCCGCGGGGCGGTATTCCTGGTAGAGCAGCGTCTCGAAATGGGCCCGGTCGCGGCGGAAGCCGGTGGTGTTCACGTTGGCCAGGTTGTTCGAGATCACCTGGATGCGGGATTGTTGGGCATTGAGGCCGGTCATGGCCACATGCATTGCGCTGGACGTCATCGGGCGGCTCCCTGGACTGGTTCACCCCCGCTGGTGCAAGCGCCGTGCCAGTCTCGCGCGGCTCGAGCGACGGATCAGCCCGGCGGCGCTTCGAGGATGCGGCTTCCGGCCTCGTCCATCTCGCGGGCGGTCAGGATCATCCGCATCCCCAGCTCGAAGCCGCGCTGGTGCTCGATGCCCGAGACCATCTCGGCCACCGCGTTGACGTTGCTCGCCTCGAGCACGCCCTGCCGCACCACCCCGCCCTGGTCGGCGGGGGGCACGCTGCCGTCAAGCGCCCGGATACGCCCGTCCAGGTCGCGCTTGAGCGCGGTGCCGTCGGTCTGGCCCACGGTCGCCAGAAGCCCCGCCAGCACGGTCTCGCCCGGCGCGCCCTCAAGCGGCTCGATGCGGATCTCGCCCAGGTCGGTGATGACCATCGAACGGAAATCGGGCAGCACGATGGGCTGCAGGTCGGGCCCCAGCATCGCGTCGCCCGCCCCGTTGCGCAGCACGCCCTCGGGATCGCGCCGGAGATCGCCGCGCCGGGTCAGCGCCGGCGCGCCCCCCTCGGGCTGGGCATAGAGCCAGCCGTAGCCTTCGATCGCCACGTCGAAATCCGCGCCGGTCTGGCGCAGCTCGCCCGGCTCCTGCGAGATGCGGCTGTGCAGATCCTGCACCCGGAAGGCCCGCACGTCGAGGCTGCCCAGCTGGTCGAGGAACCGCGTCTCGCCCACCGGCGGCAGATCGCGCCGGTAGCCCGGAACCTGCATGTTGGCGAGGTTCTGGGCCTGGCTGACGCGGTCGGCCCGGTTGGCGTCCAGCGCGTTCAGCGCCGTGAAGATCATGCGGTCCATCGCGGGCTACTCCGGTCTCAGCGCATGTTCATGATGGTCTGGGCCAGCGCCTGGTTCGTCTCGAGCGCCTTGGCCGAGGCCTGGTAGTTGCGCTGCGCGGTGATCAGGTCCACCAGCTCTTCGGTCAGGTTGACGTTGGCCTGTTCCAGCGCCCCCGAGCGGATCTGCCCGAAGCCGTTGATCATCGCCTCGCCAAAGCTCGCCTGCCCCGACTCGCGGGTCTGCGCATAGCTGCTGTCGCCCAGGCTTTTCAGGCCCGTGGGGTTGTTGAACTGCGCCACGGCGATCTTGCCCAGCGCGATGGCCTCGGTGCCGCCGTAGCTGGCCCAGACAACGCCCGATCCGTCGATCTCGAGGCCGGACAGGCCGCGCGGAACCTCGCCGTTGCTGCGCATGCTTGCAACCGAGAACCCGGTGCCGCCCAGCGTCGAGCCGGTGATGTCGACGGTCAGGTCGGCCCCGAAGGAGGTGAAGACCGAGCTCGCCCCGCCGGTCAGCGCGCCATCGGCGTCGAAGCTGAGGACAGGGGCCGCCCCGCCCGCGGGCGTGGCCTCGGCCCCGTCGACGACAAGGCGCATCTCGTAGCGCGTGGCGGGATCCGCGGCATCGGGCGTGTCGGTCTGGACGAAATAGGCCATCGCCTGCCGGGCCTGCCCGTCGGCGTCGATCAGGTTGATCGGCGTGGAATGGGCATAGGTGCCCGCATCCGCGGGATCGAAGGGCGCGGGCGGGATCGCCGCCTGGCTGCCCTGCCCCGCGACCCCGGCCGGCAGGCGCAGGGTCATGTCGACCTCGCTGGTGGCGACCGCCTCGCCGATCACCGGCGGCACGGTCAGCGCCCGCGTGGCCTGAAGGCTGATCGGGCTGCCGTCCTCGGCCGTGGGGTAGACCGCAAGGTGATGGCCTGCGGCATTGACCACCTGCCCCGCGGAATTCAGCCCGAAGGCCCCCGCACGGCTGTAGACGGCCGAGCCGCCGTCGAACTCGGTCTGCAGGCGGAAAAAGCCCGGCCCCTGCAAGGCAAGGTCAAAGGTGTTCTGCGTCACCGTGACATTGCCCTGTGCGAAGCTGCGCTCGACACCGCTGAGCCGCGTGCCCGTGCCGACCTGGGCCGAGGCCGCGATGTAGGGCGAGTTGGCGTAGATATCGGCGAAATTCGCGCGGCTGCCGTGGAAGCCGACGGTGCCGACATTGGCGATGTTGTTGGAGGTGACCGAGATCTCGGTCTGGGCGGCGTTCAGGCCGGAGAGGGCAGTGTGAAAGGACATGGCAGGTGTCTCCTGTGAAAGGTCCGTGTCGGGTCAGCGCGTCGGTCAGCGCATCGCGTCGATCTCGAGGCTGCTGCGCAGCCCGTAATCCTCGATGTCGAGCATCAGGTCGGTGCCCGTCTCGGGCAGCTGCACCCCGGTGATGCGGGCATAGACCGAGGGGCTGAGGGCAAGGCCGCCATCGGGGCCGGTCGCCATGACCGACAGGCGCACGGGCGCGCGCGTCTCGGCGATGGCGGGGGGGACGTCGTCCCAGGCGAAGCCCGCAAACCCCGCCTGCCGCGGCCCCAGCTCGATCCGGTGCAACAGCGCGCCGCTCTGGGGGTCGCGGAACTCGACGCGCACGTCGGTGGCGCTTTGCGGCAGGTCGATCACGCCGTGGATGGCGCCCTCCGCGTCGGGGCGGGCGATGGTGCCCGGCACCAGCACCTGCTGGCCCAGAAGCGCCGCGCCGCTGACGATCCGGCTGCCGCCGATCTGGCTCGAGATCTGGCCCAGCGTCGCATTGACCGACTCGAGCCCCGAGACGGTCGAGAACTGCGCCATCTGCGCCAGGAACTCGCCGTTCTCCATCGGCGAGAACGGGTCCTGGTTCTGCAACTGGGCCGTCATCAGGCGCAGGAAATCCTGCTGCCCGAGCTCGTCGCGCCCGGTCGTGCGCGCCTGCGACAGGCTTTGCGCGTCCCGCAGGCCGCCCGCGGCGTCGGACAAGGTGGCAAGGCTGAGGGTCATCTGGAACTGTCTCCGGTTCTGTTTGGACTGGCGCGCGCTCAGCGGCCCATGGACATGGTGCGCGCCATCAGCGTGCGCAGCGTCGAGACCGCCTCGAGCGTGGTCTGGTACTGTCGGCTGGCGTCCAGCATCTCGACCATCTCTTCCTCGCGGTTGACCGCGGCGCGGTAGACATAGCCCTGCGCGTCGGCGCTGGGGTGGTCGGGCATGTGGACCCGCTCGGGCGTCCGCTCGAGGCTCACGACCTCCTCGACATTGACACTGGCCAGCCCGGTCGCGCCGACGGCGCTTTCGTACTCGGTGCGGAACACCGGCCTGAGCGCGCGAAAGGCCCCGTCCTCGGAGCCGCTGACGGAGTTCATGTTGGCCAGGTTGGTAGCCACGGTGTTCAGCCGGACCATCTGCGCCGACATGGCGCGCCCGGCCACGTCGAAGACATTGTCGATGGACATGGTCATTCTCCTCTCATCGCGCGCGACAGCCCCGAGATCCGGCTGTTCAGGAAGGTCAGGCTGGCCTGGTAGCGCAGCGTGTTCTCGGCGAATTCCATCTGTTCCACCGCGGGCTCGACCGTGTTGCCATCGAGCGAGGGGGCCACCGGCACGCGGTAGCCCAGCTGCCCGGTGCCCGCGCCCGCGGCCGGGATATGGCGGGCGTTGCTGGTCTGCAGCGTGCCGCCCGCGCCGATCCGGGCCGACAGCTCGGCCTCGAAATCGAAGTCGCGCGCCCGGAAACCGGGCGTCGCGGCATTGGCGAGGTTGGAAACCAGCACGCCGTTGCGCGCCTCGCGCAGCTGCAGCGCGTTGGCGTGAAGGGCAAGGTGGTCGCGGATCGAGTCCATGGTCCGTCTCGTTCTGTGGTCTGCGGTGGCTTGCGGTCTGGTGCGGTGGCTTTGCATTTTTTCCGGCCGCGGGGGCCGAACTGGTCCGGGACTTGCAACAGGCGTGCCAAATCGACGGACCGGAGAGATCGGATGCCTTCCCCCTCAGCCAAGACCGCCGCCCGCAACCGCCGCGGGCCGGCCCTGCCGCCCGAGTTGCGCAAACTGCACCGCGCCTTGCGCGAGCTGCCGCTCGACGAGGCGGTGATGCGCGTGGCGACCGTGGCGGCGGGGCTCGAGCGGCCCGAGGCCCGCCTGGCCGCGCTGCGCCTGCGGCTGCGGCTGATCGCGGACGCCGCCGAGCCCGCGCGCCCGAAGCGCAAGAAACCCAAACCCAACCCCCTGCCGCCGCCCCCCCCCGCCCCCGCCGCGGCCGCGCCGGCGGCCCCCCC
>JAOARA010000422.1 GCA_025211115.1 Roseicyclus sp.
CGGAGATAGCTGTTCACCGTCCCGGACAGGGAGGCGGGCTTTTCGCGATAGCGCGGGAAGCCCGCCGGAAACGCCCGGAACACCTCGAGGCTGACCCCGGTCAACGGGATCTCGCGCCGGGAGGTCCTGTTCTTGATCTGGCGCGTAGGGTCCGCCGCGATCACCAGGTGCGGCACCTCGTGGTCAAGCCGGATCCGATCCGCCGTCAGGCCCGCCGCCTCGGAGGGGCGGTAGCCCGTGTTGATCATCCCGACCAGGATCGCGCGGGCCTCGTCATTCATGCCGGCAAGCGCCCCATCGGCCAGCAGCTTCTCCCGAATCCAGCTATCCGAAAAGGGAACCCGCTCTGCCTTGTCACCCTCTTTCAGGGTCAGCTTGTGCAGGGGCAGGTCGAGATCAAGCCCCTTCAGTTCGTCCACGGTCCGAAGAACATCGGCAAGGTGGATCCGGTCCTTGTTGGCGCTGTTGGGCGTCAGGTTCTCCTCCGCGATCCGCTCCAGCCACCAGGACCGGAAGTCGAGGAAATCCGCCCGCGTGAGCGCCGCGATGGGGCGGTCGCCGACCACGTCGATGAAGTTCCGGACGGCCTTTTTCCTCGGGTTCTCCCAACGCCGCTTCTGGTCGGCGCTCTTGCCACGTACCCGGTCGGGCGTCAGCGCCCAGTACTCGGCCAGCGCCTCGGAAACCGTCATCGAGGGCACCTCCACCGTCCCCAGAACCGCAGGCGCCGCGACCGCGTTCACAGTGCCGTCCCGGCGCTGCAGCACTTCCACCCGCGCGAGCAGCTCTTCCAGCGGCAGATCCTCGAGATCGCGGGCGGGCTTGTAGCTCAGCCCATGGCTCGCGGCGATTGCCTTTGCCGCCTCGAGCCGGGCTACCCCATCCTCGGACCGGCCCGCCAACTGCGCCTCCCAGCCCGCAACGAGGCTGACCCAGACCGCAGGGGCCTTCTTCGCGGCCTGCTGGCGCGAGTCGGTCTTGAGCGACACCCAGACCTCACGGCGCGGCTCGACCGAAGCGAACCGGGCCGGCACGCGCCGCCGCAAGTGCCAGGTCTTCCCCCGCATCATCAGCTGCATCGCACCCCTCCACATCCGCCCATCGTGTAGCAAGATGTGTAGCAAAATCTGGAGGTTTCAAGACGACGAGAACAGCGCTGCGGCTCGGCCCCCCCGTCAAGTGACTGATATTAATTGCTAATTCGAGATCGCGATCATCTGGATGGTGGCGGAGAGACAGGGATTCGAACCCTGGAGACGGTTTCCCGCCTACACACTTTCCAGGCGTGCGCCTTCGACCACTCGGCCACCTCTCCGTGACGCGCGGGATAGCGCAGGCACGGGCGCGAAGGCAAGTCGAAACCCGCATCCGCGCCACCATCTCATGTAAAGGGGATTCACTTTTTTCCTCGCCCCCCTCTTGCAGCCCCACGGAGACCTCCCATATGCGTTAATGTGATTAACATTTACATTCACGCCAACACAGGAGACCCAGATGACCACGACCGCAAGCGCCGCGATGCCGGCACAGGCCACCGTCCGGGGCGCAAAGGGCTGGTTTGCCCGCGCCGAGACCTGGCTCGACGACAAGGGCAAGGGGGCGTGGATCGCCGCCATGGTCCTTGGCTTCATCCTTTTCTGGCCCATCGGCCTCGCCCTTCTTGCCTACATGATCTGGAGCAAACGCATGTTCAACGCCTCCTGCGCATCCCGCGCCACCTCTCGCCACCACGGTTTCCGCTCGTCGGGCAACAGCGCCTTCGACGCCTACAAGGCCGACACGCTCCGCCGCCTCGAGGATGAACAGGGCGCCTTCGAAGCCTTCCTGCAGCGCCTGCGCGAGGCCAAGGACAAGTCCGAGTTCGACCAGTTCATGGAAGACCGCGCCAAGTCCGCCCGCAACGAGGGCGACAGCGCCGGGGCGTGACCGTCGCCCCCACCGCAAAGACCCGAGACCAACGGCCCCCGGACCGCACGCCGGGGGCCGCAGCCCTGCCCCACTCCTTTTCCCTTTCCGAATCCCGGCAAATTCCCCATGACGATGCCCATGCGCACCCCCCTGCCCGATCCCGATCACGATCCCGCCTTCTACGACGGCGTGCCCGCCAAGCGTCTGTTCGCCTGGCTGGTCGATATGCTGCTGGTGACCCTCGTCACCTTCCTTCTGGGGCTCGTGACCCTGTCGGTCCTGTGGTGGATCTGGCCCCTGACCTTCATCGCGGCGAGCTTTCTCTACCGCGCGGGCAGCATCGCGGCCTGGTCGGCCACGCCCGGAATGCGGCTGATGAACCTCGAGCTGCGCAACGCCATGGGCGCGCGCTTCTCGGGCGGCGAGGCGGTGCTGCACACGCTGGGCTTCATGGTGGCGACCGGCTTCGTCATCCTGCAGCTGATCTCGGTCGTGATGATCGTCATGGGCCGCCGCCATCAAGGGCTGCATGACCTGCTGATCGGCTCGGTGGCGATCAACCGGCCCGGCTGAACGGCAGGCGCTGCACGCAAAAAAACCTGTTGCGGGGCCCCGCGGCACTGGTGCAGGCTCTGGCCGAACCCCAAGGATCGGCCCTGGCCGTAACGTCAAGATGCGTCATACGCTGCCCATCGCCCCGCAATTCTATGTCACGGCCCCGCAGGGCTGCCCCTATCTCGACGGGCGGCGCGAGCGGAAGCTGTTCACCGCCCTTCAGGGCGGGCAGGCCGAGAAGCTGAACAACGCCCTGTCCAAGCAGGGCTTCCGCCGGTCGCAGAACGTGCTCTACCGGCCGTCCTGCACCGATTGCGCCGCGTGTCTCTCGGCGCGCATCCGGGTCGCCGATTTCGCGCCGCGCAAGGGGCACCGCCGCATCCAGCGCCGCAATCGCGGGCTGACGCGCGTTGCGCGCTCCGCCTGGGCGACCGAGGCGCAATACGAGCTGTTCCGCCGCTACCTCGATGCGCGCCACGCCGATGGCGGCATGGCCGACATGGACGTCTTCGAATTCGCCGCCATGATCGAGGAACCCCCGATCCGCAGCCGCGTCATCGACTATA
>JAOARA010000423.1 GCA_025211115.1 Roseicyclus sp.
CCACGAGCGCGGGCAGGACATCGCCGCTGTGATCTGCCCCGTCGTTGCCGGGCGCGGGACGGGAAACCGGCGCGGCGGGCACGAGGTCGTCGCCGAGCTGGCCGCCCGGACCAATGCTGCGCCGCAGCCTCTTGAACATGGACGATCTCGCGGTCGGTTTTCCCGACCCCGGTATCATTCGCGGATCTCGTCCGCGCGGCGGATGGCGGACGTCAGGATGATCATCCCCAAGGGCAACGCCGCGCGCCTGCTCGGCCTTGCGTGATGCAACACGGCAACCGGAGTATCCCATGACCCCGTTCGAGGCCCCGCTGGGCGATATCTTTTTCTCTCTCGCCTGCGTGGGGGCCGATGACCTGCCCGACTGGGACGGCGCGCTTGCCCGCGAGATCGCGGGCCATTTCGCCGCCTTCGCCGAGGGCGAGATCGCGCCGCTGGACGAACCCGGCGACCGGCAGGGCTGCCGGTTGGAAAACGGGCGCGTGCGCATGCCCGACGGTTTCGCCGCGGTCTACCGCGACTATGCCGCGATGGGCTGGCCGGGGCTGACCGCGCCCGAGGCTTTCGGCGGCCAGGGCATGAGCGCGGTCATCGGTGCCGTGACCTCCGAGATCTTCACCGGCGCGAACCATTCGCTGCAGATGGTGACCGGGCTTGTTCCCGGCGCGGTGCGGACGCTTCTGGCCTTCGGGACCGAGGACCAGCAGGCGCGGCTGATCCCCGCGCTTGCCTCGGGCGCGATGCTGTCGACCATGTGCCTGACCGAGCCGGGGGCCGGGTCGGACCTGTCGCGCATCCGCTGCAAGGCGCTGCGCGATGGTGACGGCTGGCGGATCGAGGGGGAAAAGATCTTCATCTCGGGCGGCGACCAGGACATGAGCGAGGATATCCTGCACCTCGTGCTGGCCCGCACCTCGGGCGATGGGGTCAAGGGGCTGTCGCTTTTCGCCACGACACGCGCCGCCGCGGGCGACCGCATCAAGATCACCCGGATCGAGGAGAAGATGGGGCTGCATGCCTCGCCCACCTGCCAGATGCTCTTCGACGGCGCCCCCGCCGAGCTGATCGGGGCCGAGGGCGGCGGGCTCAAGGCGATGTTCACGATGATGAACCACGCGCGGACCGACGTGGCGCTGCAGGGCGTGGCCCATGCCGCCCGCGCCTGCGATATCGCGCGCCGCTACGCCGCCGGGCGGGTGCAGGGCCGCGGTGCCGACGGGGGGCCGGTCACGCTTGACGGGCACGCGGATGTCGCGCGGATGATCGACGCGATGGACCGGCAGGCGCTCGGCGCGCGCGCGTTGGCGCATCTGTGCATGGTGACGATGGAGCGCGGCGACGATCCCGACCTCGTCGAGTTCCTGACGCCGCTGGCCAAGGCCCATTGCACCGAGGCCGGGATCGCGGCCGCGAACACCGGTATCCAGGTGCTTGGCGGCTATGGCTACCTCAGGGAATACCGGCTGGAACAGACCTTCCGCGATGCGCGGATCACCGCGATCTACGAAGGGGCGAACGGCATTCACGAGCGGATGCTGGCGAGCCGCCTGCTGGGCGGCCCGGCTGGCGCGGCCTTTGCGGCCTTCATGGAGCGCGCCGCGGGTGACGCGACCGTCGCCGCCCTGCTCGGGCGCTGGCACGCGGCCCGCGAGCGGCTGCTGGGCCGCGACGATGCCACCGCGCTGGCGCAGCCCTTTGCCGAGCTGACCGCGCATCTGTTGCTGGCGCATCTGTGGACGGTCCTGCAGGCCCGCGCCGCGGAGCATCCCGAGCCCGCACGCATCCGGCGGCTGGCCGGGGCCGCGCTGACCGAGGCGCGGATCATGGGCGAGGCCGCCCACGCCCTGATCCTGTCGCCGTCCGGTGCGCCCTCGACCGCCGCCCCGGACAAGGTCCGCGCGGCACAGGCATGAGCGGGCGGGCGGCGGCCCCTGCGACCCCTGCGGAGGCAACCGGCACGCGCTGGGGCGTGATCTTCGCGGCGCTGGCCATGGGCGTGGTCGCGGCGCTGCATATCGGCAAGGTGCCCCCGGCGCTGCCGACGCTGCGCGCGGACCTCGGGCTTGGCCTTGTCGGGGGCGGGTTCGTGCTGTCGATGTTCAGCGGGCTGGGCATGGTGCTGGGCCTGCTGACCGGCGGGGTCGCCGACCGGATCGGCCGCCGCCGCATGACGCTGGCGGGGTTTTGCCTGCTGATCGCGGGCGGCGCGCTCGGGGCGAGTGCCAGCGGCCTGCCGGTCATGCTGGCCAGTCGCGCGCTCGAGGGGCTGGGCTTCATCGCGGTGGGCGTCACCATGCCCGGCATCGTGTCCGAGGCCGCCTCGGCCCGTGACCGCCCCCTCGCGCTGGGGCTGTGGAGCGTGTTCACCCCGCTCGGTTTCGCCATCGCGCTGCTGTCGGCACCGCTGGCGCTGGCGGTGATGGACTGGCGCGCGCTCTGGCTGGGGCTGGCGGGGCTTTCGGCGCTCATCCTGCTGGCGCTGCGCCCGATGCTGCCCTTGCCCGCCGCCAGCGCCCCGGAGATGCGAAGCGGCTTTGGCCAGCGCCTGTCCGACGTGCTGGCGCGCCCGCGGCTCTGGCTGATCGCCGCCACCTTCGGCGCCTATGCCTTCCAGTGGGTCACGCTCATGGCGTGGCTGCCGACCTACCTCGTCGACGGGCTGGGCTTTGCGCTCGCCCCGGCCTCGGCGGTCACGGCGCTGATCGTGGTGCTGAACGTGCCGGGCAATATCGGCGCGGGCGCGCTGATGCGAGCGGGATGGCCGCCGCGGCGGATCATCGGGATCGGCAGTGGCGTGATGGGGATCACCGCCGCGGCGCTGTTTCTTGGACCGCAGTTCGGGGCGGCGGCGGGCATCGGCCTGTGCCTGTTGTTCTCGGTCGCGGGCGGAGGCATTCCCGCGGCGCTTTTCGCGCAGATCCCGCAGGCCTCGCCCTCGCCCTCGCATGCCGGGCAGGCCAACGGGATGCTGATGCAGGGCTCGGCCACCGGCCAGTTCCTCGGGCCGCCCCTGATCGGGGCCGCCGTCACCGCGGCAGGCGGAGACTGGAGCGGCGCGGCCGCGCCGCTGGTCGTCGCGGCGCTGCTGACCGCGCTTCTGGCGCGGCCGATGCGCTGAGCTGCGCAACGAAAAAGCCCCGGCCATGCCGGGGCTTTCGCGTGTTCGCCTTGACCGCCGCGATCAGCCGATGATCGCGTTGAGCGTAGCCGAGGGGCGCATGATCGCCGCGGTCTTCGCCGCGTCGGGGTGGTAGTAGCCGCCCTGGTCCACGGCCTGCCCGCGACCGGCGTGCAGCTCCGCAAGGATCTCGGCTTCCTTCTCGGCCAGGGCCGCCGCGACGGGCGCGAAATGCGCGGCAAGCGCCGCATCGTCGGTTTGCGCGGCCAGCGCCTCGGCCCAGTAGCGCGCGAACCAGTAATGGCTGTCGCGGTTGTCGGGCTCACCGGCCTTGCGGCCCGGGCTGCGGTCGTGATCGAGCACGCCCTGCGTCGCCACCTCCACGGCATCGCCGAGGATCTGCGCCTTGGCATTGCCGCGCGTCTGGCCGAGGAACTTGAAGCTTTCCCCCAGCGCGCAGAACTCGCCCAGGCTGTCCCAGCGCAGGTGGTTCTCGCCCTGCAGCTGCTGGACGTGCTTGGGGGCCGAGCCGCCAGCGCCCGTCTCGAACAGGCCGCCGCCCTGCATGAGCTTCACGATGGAGAGCATCTTGGCCGAGGTGGCCAGCTCGAGGATCGGGAAGAGATCGGTCAGGTAATCGCGCAGCACGTTGCCGGTGATGGCGATGGTGTTCTCGCCCTTGGTGATCGTCTCGAGAGAGGCGCGCGTCGCCTCGCGCGGGGCCATGATCTCGAAGCGGTCGGCCACGCCCTTGGCCTCGAGGATCGGCTTGACCATGGCGATGAGCTGCGCGTCATGCGCGCGGTTTTCGTCCAGCCAGAAGATCGAGCGGTAACCGGTCAGCGCCTGCCGCTCGATGGCGAGGTTCACCCAATCCTCGATGGGGGCCTTGCGCGTGCTGGCCGAGCGCCAGATGTCACCCGCCTTGACCTCATGCTGGTGCAGCACGGTGCCGTCCGCGAGGATCATCTTGACCGTGCCATCGGCCGGCATCTCGAAGGTGGTGGGGTGGCTGCCGTATTCCTCGGCCTTCTGCGCCATCAGCCCGAGGTTCTGGACCGTTCCGGCGGTGGCCGGGTTCAGCTTGCCGTTCTGCTTGAAGAACTCGATGGCCTCGTCATAGACCGGCGCATAGGAATTGTCGGGGATGACGCAGACCGCGTCATGTTCCTTGCCGTCCGGGCCCCAGCCCTTGCCGCCGGCGCGGATCAGCGCGGGCATCGAGGCGTCGATGATCACGTCCGAGGGGACGTGCAGGTTGGTGATGCCGCGGTCGCTGTCGACCATGTACATCGGCGGGCGCTCGGCCATGCAGGCCTCGATCGCGGTCATGATCGCGGCATTGCCCTTCACCCGCGCCAGCAGGTCGCCGAGGCCGGAGTTGGGGTTCACGCCAAGGGCGGCCATCTCCTCGCCGAACTGCTCGAAGACGGGGGCGAGGAACTGCTTGACCGCGTGGCCGAAGATGATCGGGTCCGAGACCTTCATCATCGTGGCCTTCATGTGCAGCGAGAACAGCACGCCCTCGGCCTTGGTCTTCTCGATTTCCTCGGCCAGGAAGGCGTCGAGCGCCGCGGCGCTCATGTAGGTCGCATCGACCACGGTGCCCGCGGGGTAGCTGACCGCGTCCTTCAGGACGGTCTCACCCTCGGCGGTTTCAAGCACGATCTTCGCGGTCGCGGCCTCGGGGACCACCGCCGAGAGCTCGTTCGAGAAGAAATCGCCGCCCGACATGGAGGCCACGCGCGTCTTGCTGTCGGCGGTCCAGTCGCCCATGCGGTGCGGGTTGGACTGGGCGAACTTCTTTACGGCAGCCGCCGCGCGGCGGTCCGAGTTGCCTTCGCGCAGCACCGGGTTCACCGCCGAGCCCTTGATCGCGTCATAGCGCGCGCGGGCCTCCTTCTCGGCGTCGGTGGCGGGCGTTTCGGGATAGTCGGGGATCGCGTAACCTTGGCCCTGAAGCTCCTTCACCGCGGCCACCAGCTGCGGGACGGAGGCCGAGATGTTGGGCAGCTTGATCACGTTCGCCTCGGGCGTCTTCACCAGCTCGCCGAGGGCGGCGAGGTCATCGGTGATGCGCTGATCCTCGGACAGATGCTCGGGGAAGGCGGCGAGGATGCGGCCCGCCAGCGAGATGTCCCGCGTTCCGACCGTGACACCGGCTGCGCGCGCGAAGCTCTGGATGATCGGCAGGAGCGAGGCCGAGGCCAGCTCGGGCGCTTCGTCCACCTTGGTGTAGATGATGTCGGGATTGGTCTGGTCGGTCATGGCGGTCCCCGTGTCTCAGGAAGTTTGGTGTGCGATAGTATACAAAGCTCGCGTCGTCCACGGAACGAAGGGTCGCGGGGGCGAGGCGTGTTGCCGCGCTCGGCCTGGCAAGGGGTCGAGGGGCGGGCCAGTGCGGTGCGCTTTCAGGGGTCTGCGGGGGCGCGCGAAAATCGGTTCAGATTCTTGCCGCTTTGGTCTTGATCCCCCGACGCTCCCAGCGTAACTAGCGCTCCACGGTTGGGGTGTAGCCAAGCGGTAAGGCAGCGGTTTTTGGTACCGTGTACCGTAGGTTCGAATCCTACCACCCCAGCCAAAATTTTCCTGGCATCTGCAGGCCCTCATGGAAAAACAGCCCGACTACGGGGCCGGCAGCCATGTCCGGTTTACAGGCTGGTTTACAACGCCTCGGAAGATCTGTTCGGCGGGTCCTACGCCTCGCCAAAATTCTCAACGAAGGCCATTGACACAAAAATACCTTGAGCCGTTTGGTAACGCCACCGAAACCAAATCGGGCTATCTTTTCTCAAGAAACTTGCGACAGAGGTTCGCCAAGCGTATACGCAGAGCCGGTAACGGAGCGAACACATGGCCACCTTCGGATTCATGAAGACATACACCTCGCCACGCGCACTGGACGCGAACGGCGATGTGCGCTCCGAACCGGCGCAACAAACTTTCGTCTCTGACTTCACCAAGTTGGAAGCCGTCGAGAGCCGCTCTATCCTTGGACGGCACGACGGCACTCTGCCTGACGACCTGTTGGATCTTGTCGAGGCATCTGCGACCTGAACAAGGCGCTTGTTCATTGCCTGTAGATCTTCCCAGTCCGATCGATACCGGAGATATCGTCGGACTGCATTTCCCGTCGAGCTTGGCTGAACACCCACATCCCGGCCTTGTCGTGCAGGTCTACGACCAAAAGCAGCGCGCGCAGGTCATCCAGGCTCGCGCCCTTGCCGCAGGTGAGGGCGACGTATTGTGCCTGATGCTGATGATCTCTCATGCGCCGCCTGCACGCGGCACAGCCGCCGAATTCATCCCTGTGGCGCACCGCGCTGGCACACGACTAGACCCCGCGCGTGACATTTTCATGTGCTATGAGCATTTCGATGCCGCTCTGATCCCCCAGCGTTCTCTGCCTATCGGCAGTGTCCAGGGGGCCTATCTCGGCCGCATGCCGGAACAGGTCTGGCAGCATTACAGAAACCAGTTTCTTTTGGTTCAGAACTTCAAAAGGGGCCGATCTTTCCACATGCCCACGGGCTTGTGGACATGACGAAACTGTTTTTGAGTTCGTAGATTCGGACTCTACCACCCCAGCCAGTTTCTTCCTGAACCTTACCTTTTTTCGACGGCAGCGCGTGTAGCGGTGCTTGCCGAAACGGCCATGGGCGAAGGCTGGCCTCTCATCGACGCGCCGCAACGCCGAGGCGACCGGCCCCGAAGCCGCCCCGGTCATGGCAGGACAGGGGGGAAAGGCCCCCTGCCCCGGTCGCCGCGTGACTGCCGCCCGGCGCAATCCCTATCAACAGCGTTGGAAACCGAGGCAGCCCCCGCCGGGAAACTCGACGATGTTACCGCCGGGCCCTTCCCCGGGATACTCCCCCTCGAAATACTCTTCCTCGCCGTAATCATCCTCGCCGGCGTCATCCTCGAACACCGGCGGAACCGGCGGACCGCGCAGGCCGTCGGGGCCCGTGGGCGCCTGCGTGCCACCGGTCGAGAAGGGGCGCACGTCGATGGGCACGACCGCCTCGAGGTCCAGAAGGTCGAGGTCGGTGAACCCGCCGTCCCCGGCAAAGACACCATCGATCAGGTTCGTGATCCGGGCCAGCGTGTCGGCGGGCACGATGCCGAGGAACCCGGCCTCGGACAAAAGCCCCCCGGCCTGCGTCGTGCAGAAGCTGTCGGTCGCGCCCGCGGGGGTGAGGCACAGCTCGTCGCCCGCGATGAAGACCGCGGTCGTCTGCTGGCCGTCGCTGGTGATCAGCGCCGAGGAGCCGCGGATGCCGATCGTCGCCGTGGGGGTGGTGACGACCGCGGGCCGGGCGTCGGACGTGGCGCCGCCGATCATGCGCAGCGCGCCTTGCGTCAACCGCAGGGCCATGTCCCCCGACCCGGTGCCGGGATCGAACACGAAACGATCCAGCACCACGGCGGTGTTCGCGCCCAACGACAGGCTGGTCTGATCGCGGAACAGCAGTTCGACGCGGGAGTCGGGACCGGTGGCGACCTCTTCCTCGGTCACGACCCGCGTGCCGAGCGGAAGCGCGCGCGTCGCGGCGGCCGGCGGGGTGCCGGTGACGCGGGCGACGGAGAGCGCGACGGTGCCGATCTCCTGGGCCTGTGCCGTTGCGGCGGGCAGCGCCAGCGACAGCGCCAGCAGGACCGCGGCGGCTGCAGGGCGGGGCAGGTTCATCATTTCACGCGTCTTCGACATGATCAGAACTCCCACCCCATCCGCAGCGTCACCCAGTTCGACGAGCCCACCGTCGAGGCGGTGTCGGACCGGCGCGAGCGGCCGAGCGCGGCATCGACGAAGCCCTGCTCGCTCACCCACATCCGCGCCATCACGCCTGCCGTGACTTCCTCGTAGTCGCGCACGTCCGAGGTGATCGACACGCCACGCAGCATGCCGCCGACGCGCCAGTCCCGCGGCACCTCGGCGAAGCCGGGGCGGAAGTCGTGCCAGATGTCCAGCGTCGCCTGCCGCTCGATCTCGTCGGCGATGGTCAGGCCGCGGCGCTCCTCGTGCGACAGTCGCAGGGACAGGGTCGTCGTCTCGCCCAGGCGGTAGAGGCCCGTCAGGCCCAGTGACGCGAAGCGACCGCTGCCGCTCAGGTCGGTGTCGAGCGCGCCGGCGCTCAACTCTCCCACCAGGCCGCCGCGCTCACCGAGCCGGGCGCGCAGGTTCGCCCCGAGGCCGAGGCGGCGCGTATCCGCGCCATCCGTTCCGCGCGCGGTCGACAGCAGGAGGTAGGGGTGAAGGACCGCGCTTTCGGCATTCGGGCCGGTCCGCAGAACCGGGCCGCTGCGCAAGGAGATCTGACGACGCTCCGGATCGTCGGGCCGGTCGGCGTAGTTGCGCGCCGCCACCGAGAACCGGGTCAGCCACGTCGCCCCGCCAGCCGTGCCGAGATCGTGTCGCCAAGACAGGGTCAAGCCCGCCTCGGCACCGCGGTCGGCCGCGTTCGAGGACAGCGTGCCCCCGAGGCTGACACTGCCGGACAGGTTGGACGGGGCCGCGCGCGCCTCGGCGGCCCGCAGGTAGGGTTCGGCACGGGCTGCGGCCGCCTCATCGCCGCTGTCGACCACGCGGCGCAGCGTTTGCGCGGCCAACTCGTCCGAGCCGAGCGCGAATTGGGCCAGCGCCAGCTGCCGCCGCGCCTCGGCGTTGTCGGGCTCCAACGCGACCAGTCGTTCCAGAACGGCCATCGCCGCCTCGAAATCGCGCAGCGCGATGCTTGCCCGCGCATAGTCCAGCATCGCATCCCGGTCGGTGGGGGCATTGTACATACGCTCGAAGGCGTCGTCGCGGGCCTGCTCCTGCGGCGTCGAGGCAAGGGCCATCGCCGGGGGCATCACGGTCAGCAGCGCGACACAGGCAAGCCTGACCGCTGCTGCGGGGAAATACGTCACCACTTACTCTCCTCGATCGAGGTCAAAAATCAGCCGGTCCACGGGACCGCGCAACATCAATCCAAAATCGGACTGCAGCACAAAGCATGTGGAATCACAAGTGGGCAACGCGGTGCCCATTGCGGCCGACAAGGGCCATCCGGCCATGAGCGCGCTGGCGAAGCCGTGCCACGGGGGTGCTATTTCGCGAGGGCGACATGGCTTCCGTCCCAATCCGCCGGGGGCGGCACGCGGCGCCAATCGGCGATGCGGCCCAGGTAGAGGTCCGCCAGCACCGCGATGTCGCACTCGGGAAGATCGAGCGCGCGCAGCGTTTCGAATGCCGCTTCGGCCCCTGACCAGTCGCCTTGGCGATAGGCCTGTCGCGCGCGGTCCAGCGCGGCTGCGACCTGCGCCAGGCCGGGTGTCTCCGCGGGCAGAAGGGTGGACACCTCGACCGCGCGGCGAAACCCCTTGACCGAGATCAGGTCGAGGCCGAGCGCGACAAAGCCCGTCGGGCACTGCGCGGCCGTGGCCGGGCCGACGCAGTTCCAGACGCCGTAGATCCGCGTCAGCCCCTCCAGCCGCGCGGCGAGGTTCACCGACTCCCCGAGGCAGGTGTAGCTCAACCGCGCCTGCGACCCCATCAGGCCGATGGCGGCCCGGCCGGTGTTCAGCCCGATCCCCACCGAGATCGGCGGCAGCCCCTGCGCCTGCATCCGGTCGCTGGCCCGGCGGGCGGCGGCCTGGATGTCGGGCATCGCACCGACCGCGCGGGCGACATGGCCCGCCTGTTCGATGGGAGCGTTCCAGAAGGCCATGATCGCATCGCCCATGTATTTGTCGATCGTGGCGCGATGCGACACGAGCACCTCGCTCACCTCCGAGAGAAACGCATTGACGAGGGTCACGACCTGTTCGGGCGACATGCCTTCGGAGGCGGTGGAAAAGCCGCGCATGTCGATGAAGACCACCGTCAACTCGCGTTCCGAGCCCAGCGGCGTCAGGGCGCGTTCAGGGTTCGCCTCGATCTGGGGCAGCAGGTCGACCGGCACGAAATGGGCGAAGCGGGCCCGGATCGACCGGCGGGCGCGCTCCTTGGCCAGCAGCCCCGCGGCGGCGCCGGGCAGGAACACGAGAAACGGCACCGACGCGACGGCCACCGGATCGAAGACCACCGCGCGCGCCACGAACAGCGCCGGGGCCGCAGCCGCCGCCCCCGCCGAGACGGTCACGGCCACGCCGAGCGCCCAAAGCGGCCGGTTGCGCGCCAGCGCCAGCGCGACCCCGGCGGCCCCCAGCACCAGCAGCACAAGCTCCAGCCCCTTCATCCAGTCCGGGCGCGACAGGAAATGCCCGGCGATGACCTGTTCCAGCACCTCGGCATGAACCGTCACGCCGGGAACCGCCGCGTCCAGCGGCGTGGCGCGGATGTCGAACAGCCCCTGCGCCGAGGACCCGACCAGCACGATCCGGCCGCCGACCCGGTCGGCCAGCGCGGGGTCGAAGCCCTCGCGCGCCATCACGCGGGTGACGGGCGTGACGCGGCTGTCCTGCCGGCCCGCGAAATGCACCCGGAAATGACCGTTCGCCTCGACCGGGATCTCGATCGCGCCGCTGCGAACGGCCACCGCCGCCGCGCTGCCGCCCGAGATCTCGCCCGAGGCCTCGCTGGTGCGCAGGACATGGCCGCGCGCGCCCTGCGCCACGCGCAGCAGCTCGAGCGACAGGGACGGCACCAGCTGCTCGCCCATGCCGACCACGAGGGGCACGGTCCGCACGACGCCGTCGGTGCCGGCGCTCAGGCTGATCGCACCAAGCCCCGCGGCCGCGGCGTCCAGCTCGGCCAGGTTCGACAGCGCGCCGGGAAAGCGGGTCAGCGCGGTCGGCCATCCGCCGGTGACCGCGACCCCCGCAGGCAGGCTGGGCACCGGCCCCGCACCACCCGCGACCGACAGAACAGTCGGACCGGAGGCCACGGCGCGGGCGAATTGCGCGTCATGCGTGGCCCCTGTCGCCGGGTCGACCTCGGGCAGAGTCGGCCCCCCGAACCGCTGCCACGTCATCGCCACCTGTTCGGGCGAGGTCCGGTCGGGTTCGGGAAAGATCACGTCATAGCCGACCGCGATGGCCCCATGCTCGTAAAGCCGGTCGGTCATCGCGGCCAGCAGGGTCCGCGGCCAGGGCCATTGCCCGAAGGCCGCAAGCGAGCCTTCGTCGACATCGACGATGGCCACCGGCGAGGCGGGATCATAGGGCCGGGGATGCATCCGCTGGATGGCATCCTGCGCAAGGTCGCGGATCATCAGGTAGGGCCGCGGTTCGGCCAGAACGACCGCGCCGCCGGCAAGCGCCACCACGCTCGCCCAGACCCAGGTCCACAGAACCAGACGCATCGCGCACACTCGCACCCAAGACACTCGTCCTGACGGGATACTATGCCTGCCCGGTCCTTGTCATCGCCTGACGGCGGGCACGCCTTGCAGCGGGGGGCGGCCGGGACGGCACAGGACGGGACGGGGCGAAACGGCCGGGGCGGCGCGTCCCGCCCCGGCCCATGGTGTCAGAGCCCGTATTGCTCGCGCGCGTAGTCCCCGAGGCCGACCGCGTCGAGCCTGGCCAGCGGCGCAAGGAAGGTGACCTGGATCACGCCGGGCGCGCGGCCGATCTCGATGGCACCGTTCACCGTGGCGCGGTTGCGCACCTCGGCCACGGTCATGCCCAGAAGCGTCGCCGCGCGCGACAGGCCGTTGTCGATGGCCGCGTTCAGGTTCGCCGCCGTGCCGATCACCGAGACCGGGGCCAACGGCTCGATCTCGGTCACGCCCCATTTGTCCGCGAGGCGACGGCCCTTGGCCTTCTCCGCCTCGGAGAAGGGCTTGGCCAGCGGCGGCAGGTCTTCTTCCAGCGGGAAGAGGACCGGCCCGTCGATGGGGTAGTCCTTCACGACCTCGACCTGAAGCGTCACGCTGCCCGAGACGTCCATGGTGTGACCGGCGATCTCGCCGTCGCCCTGACCGGCGTGCATGTCGCCCATGTAGACGCCCGCACCCGGCACCTTGACCGGGCAGACGATGATCGCACCGGCCCGGACCGCGTCGATATCCATGTGACCGTCGGTCTTGTGCTCGGCCAACTGCTCTTCGGTGATCGCGTAGTCATGCGGGGCGCCCACGAGGAACGCGCCGAAATCGCCCGCGTTGTGGCTGTCGGGCATCGCCATCGAGGGACAGGTCCCGAGCTGCCCCATGAAGGGCCGCATCCGCACCAGCGTGCCGGGCATGTCGGACGGCGCATAGGTCAGGATCGAGTGCTGGCGGCTGCCGTCGGGCAGGGCCGCGTAATGGTTCGCGTCGCGCGCCACGGTCTCGGCGGCCTCCTGCGGCAGGGTCAGGCCCACGCTCCGGGTCTCGTCGAAGGTGACGGTGTAGCCGTGGACGATCTCGAAGGGCTTCACCGCGTTGCCGCAGGCATCGCATTTCACGGCGTCCTGGCCGATCCCCTCGACATGGGTTTCCGGCCAGACGGTATCGCAGACCGGGCAGCGCGCGGCGACATAGGGGTCGCCCAGGCAGAACCCCTCGGGCGAGCTGTCATGCCCCGAGGCGGTGGCGATCGAGGTCACGGTGATGTCGCGGATGCGGATGGCGACGGCATCGCCCACCTCGGCCCCCTGCACGAAGACGGGCGTCGTCACCTCGTGCCCGCCACGCAGCCGCGGCGTGATCATCGGACCCCAGCAGCCCGGCGCGGTGTTGGCGATGATCGTGCCGCCGTTCTCGATGGGCCCCAGCATGGGGGCTTGCGGGTCGAGGACCGAGTTCGTGAATTCCGAAACGACGACGCTTCGGCGCGAGGTGGGTGTGCTGCCGTCGGGCATGGGTGCCTCCCTTATGGTGTTTTGCCGTGGACACGGAAAGGTTAGCGTTCGGCAAACGACCTGCAAGGCCCATGAAACTTCCCGGATTTTCCTGCCACCAGACCGCAAGAAAACAAGGGAATTCTGTTAAGCCTTTGCCGGGAGGCTTCCACCATGCCCCCTTTCCCCTGAAGTGCGCGAACGGGCTGTGCGGATGCTTCTCGATGGAGAAGGTCGGCACGGTTCGCGCGCAAGCCGTCATGTCGATTTCCGCGAAGATCGGCTGCGTGCCCCGGACCCTGAACGATTGGGGCAAGAAGGCCGAGGTGGACAACGGCAAGCGCGCTGGGATCCCCACCGGGATGGCCGAGAAGAGCGAGCCTTTGTCCGCCATTGACGGATCACCGGCGACAGTTGCGACAACGCCTTGGCCGAGACGATCAACGGGCTGTTCAAGGCCGAGGTCATCCACCACCGGGGTCCTTGGCGCAGCTTCGAAGCCGTGGAATACGCGACGCTCGAACGGGTGGACTGGTTCAACACCCGCCGCCTCCTCGAGCCGATCGGGAACATCCCGCCCGCAGAAGCCGAGGCCGATTTCCATGCCGTTCTGGAAACCGAGCCCATGGCCGCGAAACCAACCGAAATCAGCCTCCGGCAAACCTGGTGCGGTTCAAAGGAAGAGTTGCCGCGTCGTTTTCAAAGTGTGCCAAATGAGCCTGATGCCAAGGTTTCGTCTTTCAACGTGGTCACGCGCGTGAGGAGTGCTTCGGCCATCTCCCGCCGGAGGTCGCTCTCCAGTAACGAGACATCGACACTGCCTGCGGGGTCTTGCGCCAGGTCCAAAACCACGGGCGGAAATGCCGGTGAGTGGATGTACTGAGCCTTGCCTTGCCGCAGCACGGTGAGATGGCAGTTACGCGGCTCAAAACCCCTTTCTTCTCGCATCTCGGCAGGTGGAGATTGGCGGAAATCGAACTCCCAAAGAGCCCAGTCGCGCCCAACGTCCCCCGTTCCGGTCAAGGCTGGCATCAGGGTCTCGCCGTCAGGTGCATGGCCCGGCGCGATGCCCCAGAGATCAAGCAGCGTGGGAAACACGTCCGCAGCTGAAGTATAGCCCTCGACCTGCCCCGCCGCGCCGCCGGGAAAGCGGATCATCAGCGGGATATGCTGGCCCTCGGAGTAGAAGCCGCCCTTGCCCAGAAGCCCGTGGTCACCGAGCATCTCGCCATGATCCGAGGTGAAGATGACGAGGGTCTCGTCCCAGTCGCCGCGCGCCTTCAACGCCTCGAACAGGCGGCCAAGCTGCGCGTCCACCTCGGCGATCATGCCATAGTAAAGCGCGCGGATGCGCCGGATATCATCTGGAGAAAGCTGCGCGATGGTGCCGGCGAGGCCGGGCTGGAAATTCGAGGCAAGCGCACGATCACGGGTCAGCCGCACCAGCGGATGCGGGTCCGCGGCCAACGGGATCGGGGCGGGCACATCGGCCGGTGAGAACATCGAGGCAAAGGGTTCGGGGACGACGAAGGGCGGATGCGGCCGCAGGAAGGAAACATGCGCGAACCATGGCTGCCCCGCCTCTTGCTCGGCATGCCAGTCGAGCAGCTTTTCCACGAGGAAAGCGGTCTGCGTCTCCTCGGGCCCGTAGCCGGGAGGGGCAAGCGACACGCCGCCATCCGGCGCGGGCGGCACCGCATGGGGATCGGCCAGCAGCGTCTCGGAGTGACCGCGCTGGCGCAGCCAGGTGATCCAGGTCCTGTCATCCTCGCGCAGCGGCTGGCGACAGGTGAAGCCGGGCAGGACCTCTTCGTAGCTGTGCAGCTCGGGATCGTTGGGATCGCGCCCGCGCGGGTCAAGCGTGGTGTCGGTGTAGCCGAACAGCGTGGGCCGGTAGCCCGCCCGCCGCGCGGCCAGCGCGATATTGTCGAACCGCGCGTCAAGCGGGGTGCCATTGGCCACGACGCGGTGGTTCATCTGGTAGAGCCCGGTATAGAGCGAGGCCCGCGCGGGCGAGCACGGCGCGCAGGGGGCGAAGTGATTGGCAAAGACCATGGCCTCGGTCGCCAAGGCGTCCAGCGCCGGCGTGCGCACGCATGGGTGCCCCATCAACCCGAGGCTGTCGCCACGCCACTGGTCCGCGGTGATCAGCAGGATGTTCGGCCGCCGGGTCATGCGAAGTGCCGCTCGATCAGCGCGGGCAGGTCGGCCACCGTGTCGATGACATGGGTGGCGCCCGCCTCCGCCAGGATCGCCGTCGCCTCGGCCCGGATCGCGGCGACCTCGGCCTCGGGAAGGGCGGCCAGCTCCTCGGGGGTCTTGCCCGCGATATTCCCCGAGAGCGCGACACCCACGGTCGGACAGCCCGCCGCGATCCCTTCGGCGATGCCGGGCGGCGTGTCATCGACCTTGAGCACGGCCGAGGGCGGATGGACGGCCAGATCGACGAAGCATTGATACATGCCCAAGGGCCCCGGCCGCCCCTCGGGCAGGTCATCGGCGCAGACCATGTTGAGCGGCGCATAGCCCTGCGCCGCCGCCACCGGCGCGACCCGCTCCATGATCGAGCGGGTATAGCCCGTTGTCGAGCCGACCTTGATGCCGCGCGCAGCCAGCCAGTCCAGCGTGTCCTTCGCCCCCGGCACGAGGGTGGCATACTCGGCCACGACCTCTTCGTTCATCGGCACGAAGACCTCGTAGACCCGGTCGATATCGGCCGCGCTCGGGGGTGCGCCATGGACCCGCGCCCATTCGGCGGACAGACGCGGCGCTTTCAGCATCGTGTCGATGTGATCCCATTTCGGCAGGCCCATGGGCGCGCGGGCCTCCGCGATCGTGGCCTCGACGTCGAAGCGGCGGAAGGCTTCGACGAAGACGCCCATCGGCGCGAAGGAGCCGAAGTCGATCATCGTGCCCGCCCAGTCGAAGATCACGGCCTTGAGGGTGGTCATGGGTCTGCCTTTCCATAGAGCGATGCGATGGTCTCCTCGGCGATGGCGAAGCCGGTCGAGGCCCCGGTGCCCGAAGTGACGATGACCAGCTTCTCGGCGTCCGAGACATGGTCGATCCAGGCCAGACGGTCGGGCGCGCTGGCATAGGTGCCGGTCCAGCGCTCGGTCACGCGGCGGCCGGGCAGGTCCAGCACCGCGTCCAGTTCGGTCAGGATCAGCTCGTCGACATCCGCGCCCGCGAAGGGATGGGGCGTCGCGGCGTAGCGGTGGCTGTCGCCCACGACGAGGCTGCCATCGGCGGATTGCACGGCGATCAGGTGAATCCCCTCGACCCGCGCCTGCGCCTTCTCGGCGTCGAGCCGGGCCTTGAGCGGTGCGGCCTCGGGCAATTCGGCATAGCCGAGGTAGCGCGCCAGCCCGAGGTCGGACATCACCGGCGTCGGCAAGGCCACGGGCGACGCCGGGGCGACGCGCAGCATGTGCAGAAGACAGCGGGTGAAGCCCATCGCGGCGATCCGGTCGGCGTGAAGCCCGGTGAACTCGTCGCCGGGGCAGATCACCGCGGCCTCGGCCATCACCGGCCCGGCCGAGGTCTCGATCCGCGGCAGGGCAATCGCCGTGACGCGGCGCTGCCAGAGGAAGGTGACCCCCATCTCGGCCTGAAGCCACGCGGCAAGCCGCGGAATGGCGGTGCGGCTTTCGACGCGCAGCTCATGCGGGCTACGCAGCCCCGCAGCGACGCTGGAGGTGATGGGCAGATCCGCGGCCAGCTCGGCGCGGGACATCAGGCGACAGCCCCCGCCCATTTCGGTGGCGGCAAAGGCCTCCAGCACCGCGACCGCCTCGGGGCGTTCGGCCAGCACGGTCAGCCCGCGCTGCAGGATGTCGATACCGGCCCTCGGCGCGACCTCGGCCCAGACCTCGCGCGAGCGCCGCGCGCGGGTCCAGCATTCGCCGGCCTGCTGGCCCGTCACGGTGACGAAGCCGAAATTGCGGATCGAGGCCCCGTTGGCCTGCGCGTCGCGGTCGATGACCACAACGCGCTTGCCGCGCCGGGCAGCGGCCAGCGCATGGGCCAGCCCGAGGATGCCCGCGCCGACAACGGCGAGATCGTAACCCGCGCTCATGGTGTCTTGCGGAACAGCATGACGAGGCCGGTGTCGGCGGCGTGGTCGTGGCTGGCCCCCTCGTAGATGTCGATCTCGAAGAAGCGGGGCGGCGTGATCTGCCCGCGCGCCGCCGCCAGCGCGAGGGCCGAGCCGAAACCCATCGCGTCATAGACCGCGGGCCGCGTGCCGCAGCAGAACAGCGCGCCGGGGGCCGCAACGCGCAGCAACTCGGGCAAACAGTCCGCGCCGACATGGCCATGGGTGAAGGTCCCGCACGAGACGAACCCGCCATAAGCGGCATCGGCCAGCGGCAGGGCGGCGGTCAGGTCGGCCTCGATCCGGGTGCGATACAGCCCCTTGGCGGCGGCGCGGGCCAGCATCTCGGGCGAGATGTCGATCCCGTCGATCACCAGCTCCGGCAGCGCCTCGGCCATCAGGCCGGTGCCGGCACCGATGTCGAGGACCGGGCCGCCCGCCGGCCCGCCCTCGGCCAGGAAGATATCGGCGATCCGCCGGGGCGCGACATAGCCCCAGTCGCGCGCGAAACTGTCGTCATAGGTGGCGGCCCAATCGTCATAGACGCGCCGCGCATCGGCGGGGCTTTCGATCCGGTAGGCGCTGTCGAGGTCGTAATCGGCACTCATGCCGGGGTCTCCTGTTCATCGAGCCGTTTGCGCAGGAAGGCGCGGGGGTGGCCGTCATCCCCCTTGGGCCGCGGTCCCGTGTGGGTGACGCGAAAGCCCGCCCCTTCGTAAAGCCGGACAAGGCGGTCGTATTTCGCCACGGTGTGCAGATGCATCGCCCGCGCCCCTGCCGTGCGGGCCAGCGCCTCGGCATGGGCCAGAAGCGCATGGCCGATGCCCTGCCCCTGCGCCGCGGGGGCGACGGCCAGAAGATCGACGGTCAGCGTCCGCGCGCCCGTGTCCTGCGACAGGGCGGCCATGCCCAGAGGCCGGCCGCCGGTGCTTTCGGCAACCCAGACCTCGCCCTTGGCAAGGCGTTCGGCCAGCCAGTCGTAGGGGCCGGGCCAGTCGCGGCCGATGCCCCGGACGTAGTCGAGAAAGGCGGCGGCCACCAAGGTTTCGAGCGCCGCGCGTTCGGCGGGCTGTCCTTGCCTGATCCTCATGCCGGCACCCGCCGCACCGGACTGTCGGCGCGCCTGCGTGCCAGCGCCAGGTCATCCGAGAAATGGCAGGCCGCGCTGTGCCCATCCGCCACCTGCCGCAGGGCCGGAGCCTCGACACGGCAGCGGTCATGCACCATCGGGCAACGGGTGTGAAAGGCGCAGCCCGGCGGCGGCGACTTGGGCGAGGGGATCTCGCCCGTCAGCCGCTCGGCCCGGCCGCGGTCGTCGGGATCGAGCGAGGGGATCGCCGAGATCAGCGCGCGTGTATAGGGATGACGCGGCACGGCGAACAGGCGGCGCGGCGGCGCCACCTCGACGATGCGGCCCAGATACATCACCGCGACATGGTCGCAGGTGTGGGCCACGACGCTCAGATCATGGCTGATGAAGAGGAAGGTCAGCGACAGGTCACGCTGCAACTGTTTCAGCAGGTTCAGGATATCGGCCTGGATCGAGACATCGAGGGCCGCCACGCTTTCATCGGCGACGATGTAGTCGGGGTTCGTGACCAGCGCACGGGCGATCGAGATGCGCTGCCTCTGCCCGCCGGAAAAGGCATGGGGAAAGCGGCGCAGATGCTCCACGTTCAACCGGCATTGCGCGGCGATGGCGCGGACGCGGTCGTTCACCTCGTCGCGGGTCTTGCACAGCCGCATCACCTCGAGCGGTTCGGCGATGATGTCGCGCACCGTCATGCGCGGGCTGAGGGCGGCATAGGGATCCTGAAAGATCAGCTGCGCCCGGCGGCGGAACCGTGTCTCGGCGGCCCGGTCAAGGCGTGCCATGTCGAAGACCTCGCCCGCCCGGTCGGTCACGGTCACCTGACCCGCCGAGACGGGGGCCGCGGCCAGCGTGGCGCGCCCCAGCGTCGTTTTGCCCGAGCCACTTTCGCCCACCAACCCGAAGAAGGACCCGCGCGGGATGTCCAGCGTCACCCCCGCCACGGCCTTCAGCACCGGTGGTTTGCCCAGCAGGCTGCGCCCCAGCGGGAAATGCACCTCCAGATCGCGGATCGAGACGGCGGTATCGGTCATGCTGCACTCTCGGGGGCAAGGTGGCAGGCGGCGCTGTGCCGGGGCCGGACCAGCCGGGTTTCGGGCGGCGCGCTCCGGCAACGCGCCTCGGCCATCGCGCACCGGGTGTGAAAGACGCAGCCGCCCGGCCGCTCCAGCGGCGAGGGGATGTCGCCCGGCACAGGCGTCAGCGGCGCGTCCAGGTCGCCCAGCTTGGGCAGCGCGTCGATCAGCCCGCGGGTATAGGGATGCGCGGGGCGGCGGATCACGTCGCGCACCGGCCCCTCCTCGACGATGCGGCCCAGGTACATGACCGCGACGCGGTCGGCGGTCTGGGCGATGACGCCAAGGTCATGGGTGATGAACAGGATGCCCATGCCGAATTCGCCCACCAGCTCCTTCATAAGGTCCAGAACCTGCGCCTGTATGGTGACATCGAGCGCGGTGGTCGGCTCGTCCGCGATCAGAAGCCGGGGCCTGGTCGACAGCGCCATGGCGATCATCGCGCGCTGGCGCATGCCGCCCGACAGCTCGAAGGCGTATTGATCGAAGCGCGCACCGGGCTCGGAGATGCCGACCCGCTCGAGCATCTCGATGGAAAGCATCCGCGCATCGCCGCGCGACAGGCCGCGGTGAAGCTGCAACTGCTCGACCATCTGCTTGCCGATGGTGATCGCGGGGGCGAAGCTGGCCATCGGCTCCTGAAAGATCATCGAGATCGCGCCGCCGCGGCCCACGTTCAGTTCCTTGGGCGTGCGGAGCGCCAGCACG
>JAOARA010000424.1 GCA_025211115.1 Roseicyclus sp.
GATCGGGACGATGACCGCGATGATGATCGTGACGATGACCGCGATGACGCCCGCGATGATGATCGGGACGCCGACCGCGACGATGACGATGACGATGACGATCGTGACGACGACGATGACCGTGACGACGATGATGATGACGACGGCGACGATGACTGATGCCGGATCGCCTGGCCTGGTGATATGATCGGATATCCCGCCGGCCCCAACGGGCCGGCGGACCATGACGAAGGACCCAAACCGATGCTGTCGCGCCGCGACTTCCTGAGTTTCGCAATCGCCACGGTGACGCTGGCCGGTCCCGCCCTGGCCCAGGCGGACCCGGTCACGACCGCCATCGTGCAGCAGCTCGAAGGCCAGGGTTTCACGATCACGGAGATCCGCCGGACCCTTCTGGGCCGCGTCCGTATCGTCTCGGAACGTGGAGCCTTGACGCGCGAGCTGGTCTTCGACCCGCGCAATGGCATCATCCTGCGCGACCTCGTCTCGCGCGGGGGGGCGGCGATCAATGTTCCCGACATCGGCGATTACGACGATGACGATGATGATGATCGGGACGATGATGACGACGATGATCGTGACGACGATGATGATGATCGGGACGATGACCGGGACGATGACCGGGATGACAGGGATGACCGCGACGACGACAGAGACGACGACCGCGACGATGATGACGATGACGATGACGATGATGATGATGATTGATCTTCACATCGGTGGCACGTCGGCATGTTGAACCGTCCGGGGCTCTTCGGCACGATCCTTGTCCTCCAGGTCGCTTGCGCGATCTTTTTCGTTTCGGACATCGTGCTGGCCCTGTTCCGGGTGCCCATCGACCCCGTCCCGTGGCGCTACAGGGAATTGATGGAGATCGGCGCGGCGCTTGGGCTGATCCTTGGCGTGCTGCTCGGGGCCTTGCTGCTGCGCGCCTCGCTGCAACGGACCCGCGCGGTGGAACAGGCGCTGCGCGCTGCCTCCGGCGCGTTCATGGAACTGGTCGACGAACGCTTCGACGACTGGGGCCTGACCCCCGCCGAACGCGACGTGGCGCTGTTCGCGCTCAAGGGCATGTCGATTGCCGAAATCGCCGCCCTGCGCGCCACATCGGAGGGGACGGTCAAGGCGCAGACCAACGCGATCTATCGCAAGGCCGGCGTCAGCGGCCGGCCCCAGCTTCTCAGCCTCTTCGTCGAAGACCTGATGGGCGAGGCGATGGCCCCCGCCGCCTGACCGCCATACGGCTCAGCCGGTGCCGAGCGCGTTGGCCTCCAGCACCTCCAGCGGCACGATGTCGAGCGCGCGCTCGTGCGTCGCCGCCAGGTTCACCCGCGGCGCGACCCCTTCGTCATGGGCCTGCAGGAAGCGACTGGCGCACAGGCACCACTGGTCGCCGGGCTTGAGCCCTGCAAAGTTGAACTCGGGCCGCGGCGTCGACAGGTCATTGCCCACGTATTTAGAGAAGGCGAGAAACTCCGCCGTCATCACCGCGCAGACCGTGTGCGATCCGTGATCCTCGGCGCAGGTGTCGCATTGGCCGTTGCGGAAGAACCCCGTCAGCGGGTCGCGCGAACAGCCGGTCAGCGGGCCTCCGAGCACATTCACTGACGGCACCATGGAGAACCCCATCGCCACACCTCGCCTGTTCGATCCACCTGGCCCTCACGCTAGCAGGTGCGGGAAATTTGGCAATGTCTACAACCCCCAAGCGATCCAGCGCCCGTGGAAATCCACCCGCGCGAGCAGATGCGGGGTGCCACCGCCCTCGGGGTCCGGCCAGAGCCGCAGGGTAAGCGCGGCCCCCTCCGCGTTGCCATCCGCCTCCATCGCCACATGCGCCAGCGGCACCTCCGCGGTGGCGCGGCGGCCGGCCTCTTCCAGCGCGGCGGTGGCGGCGGCCTGCGTTTCGGGCGGGAAGTATTGCCAGGCGATCGTGTTGTAGACGACATGCAGGGTTCCGGGCCGCGGTTTGGCCAGCCGCCGGGCCAGCCAGGGCGCGGCATCGTCGCGCTCGGGCACGGTGTCGGCCAGCGCGATGGCCCCGCGGGTCAGGGTCAGCCGGTGCGGTTGATCGGGCCAGAGGTAGGCGAGAAGCCGCAGCTGCGCGGCCGGGTCCGACGGGTCGAGCGGGTTGCGGTCGACGCCCGCGCGCTCGGCCACCCGGATCGTGCGCGGCGCGGGACCAGCGCCGGACCAGTCGGGCGCCAGCTGCACCGGGCTGTCGGCGGGGCCGTGCAAGGCGTCGCCGACACGCAGCGCGAACCGGTCGAGCGACAGGTTCAGCCCCGCGCTCGCCCCCAGCTCGGACAGGGTCACCGGCAGGTCATGGCGCGCCAGCGCCCACCAGATCGCGGGGATCAGAGCCGCCGCGCGGCGCACCTCGTTGGTTTGGGGGGCCTGGTCGAGCCAGGCCATCAACCGCGCTTCGTGCCGGATCATCGCCGCTTCGACTTCGGCCCAGAGCGCCGCGTCGCCGACCTCGGCCGGCGGGTAGACGGCGGCCAGCGCCGGATCGCTCCCATCCAGCACCAGCCCGTGCAGCGCGCCCGCCAGCCGCAGGGGAACGGAATGGCCGTTGGAACTGACATCGCCCGGCCAGTCGAGCAGCCGCCGCGCCACCGCATTGTCGGGCCGCAAGCGGTCGGCCAGGAGCGGCATCAGCCGCCCCATGAAGGGCGAGCCGAGCATCGCGCAGGCCTTGCCCTGCCGCAGGAACGCGGCGCGCAGGCGCTCGTTCACTTGAACTTGTCCATCAGCCGCTGCAGCGGGCTGCGCGCGTCGGCCTCCGGTTCCTTGGAGGGCGCGGCGGGCTTCGGCGCCTCCTTCGCCCCCTCCTTTGCCATGGTCGAGCTGCGCGGCGGGGCCGTGCGCAGCGCCACCGCGTTCATGAAGCGCCCGGTGTCGCCCTTGGCCAGCGCGGGCGCGCCGTCCGAGATGCCGCGCATCAGGTCGTCGAGCCAGTCCTGCTCGGCCTTGGCGAAATCCGACAGGACGTAGCCCGCCACCCGGTCCTTGTGGCCCGGATGCCCGATGCCCAGCCGGATGCGGTGATAGGCCTCGCCGATATGCTGGTGCATCGAGCGCAGGCCGTTGTGCCCGGCATGGCCGCCGCCGGTCTTCACCCGCAGCTTGCCGGGGGCAAGGTCCAGCTCGTCATGGAAGACGGTCACGTCTTGGGGCGTCAGCTTGTAGAAGCGCATCGCCTCGCCCACCGACTGGCCCGAGAGGTTCATGAAGGTCTCGGGCTTCAGCAGCAGCACCTTTTCGCCGCCGAGGCTTCCCTCGCAGAGGCTGCCCTGGAACTTGCCGCGCCAAGGCGCGAACCCGTGATCCCCGGCGATCCGGTCCACGGCCATCCAGCCGATGTTGTGGCGGTTCCCGGCGTATTTCGCCCCCGGATTGCCTAGTCCGACCCAAAGCTGCATGGCGCGTCCCCTTGCGTGGCCCCGCCCGGTGATGCCAGCCGGACAGGGGTTTGCCAAGGGCTTGGCCCGCATGGCAGGCTGGCGCAGGCCAGCAAGGGGACCGCCGATGACCGATCTGCCCGACACGATGCGCGCGCTGATGCTGACCGCGCGCGATACGCTCGCGCTGCAAGAGGTGCCGCGCCCCGCGCCCGGCCCCGGTCAGGTGCTGGTCCGCGTCGCGGCCTCGCCCGTGAACCCCTCGGACCTGATGACGCTCAAGGGCGAATACGGCATCGGCGCGGATTACCCCTTCGTCCCCGGCCTCGAAGGGTCGGGCGTCGTCGTCGCCGCGGGCAGCGGGCTGATGGCGCGCTGGCTGATGGGCAAGCGCGTGGCGCTGGCCACCGGCGCGGGCGGCCTCTGGGCCGACTACGCCGTGGTGGATGCCGCCCGCGCACTGCCCTTGCCCGAGGGGGTCTCGCTCGGGTCGGGGGCGATGTCCGCGGTCAACCCGCTGACGGCCATCGCGCTGATCTCGCTGGCGCGCAAGGGCGGGCACTGGTCGGTCGTGTCGACCGGCGCGGGCGGGCAACTGGGCCGGATGATCCGCAAGCGCGCCCGCGAGAAGGGCGTGAAAGTGATCAACGTCGTCCGCCGCGCCGAGCAGGTGGCGCAGCTGGAAGCCGAGGGCGCGCGCCATGTGCTGAATTCCTCCGACGCGCGCTTCGACGAAGACCTTGCCCGGCTCTGCCGCGATCTGCGTTGCCGCATGGCGTTCGACGCCGTGGGCGGCACGATGACCGGGCGGCTGGTCGCGGCGCTGCGCCCCGGCTCCGAGGTGCTGGTCTACGGTGCGCTCGAGCAATCGGCGGTCCAGCTTCACCCCGGCAAACTGATCTTCCGCGAGGCGACCGTCCGGGGCTTCTGGCTGTCGCAATGGCTGCCCCGGCAGGGGCTGCCCCGTCTCCTGTGGTCCGCGCGCGAGGCGACGCAGGCGCTGAAGGGGGGGTTCGCGGTCAGCGAGATCGCCCGCATCGTCCCGCCCGAGGCCGCACCGGAGGGCATCGCCGAGTATGCCGCCAACATGTCGGCCGGCAAGACGCTGATCCGCTTCTCGGACGCGGATCTCGGGGTCATGCCCAGCGCCTGACGGCCCCGAAAATGCCATGGTCATGCGCCAGACCGCGCGCCATGATACATGCAGGACCGACAGGACCGGGGGCCGCGCCGATGCACGAGTTTCGCCTGAACGGCGTGGAGCTGGCCTTGCCCAAGGGACTGGCGACACCGGCCATCCTCGAAAAGCTCGCCGACGGCACCTACGAGGAGGACGAGGCCCGCGCCGCCGACCGCTGCGTGCGCCCCGGTTTTCGCGTGCTCGAACTGGGCGCGGGCGTCGGCTATGTCACCGCGCTCTGCGCGCAACGCACGGCCCCGGCCAACGTGCTGTCGGTCGAGGCGAACCCCGACCTTCTGCCGGTGATCGAGGCGACGCTGGCGCGCAACGGCCTGTCGGGGGTCAGCGTGATGCACGGCGCGGCGACCGGCCCGGTGGACGAGGGCGCGATGGCCGAATTCGCGGTGTCCGAGGGCTATACCGGCTCCAGCCTCGACGGAAAGGGGCGGGGGGTGCGCGTGCCGCTGGTGTCGGTCCATGACCTGATCCGGGCGCACAAGCCGCACGTCGTGCTGATGGACGTCGAGGGCGCCGAGGCGGAGATGTTCAACCGCCCGTGGAAATGCCCCCTGCGCTTTTGCGTGATGGAGCTGCACCCGAGGAAATACCACGCCCGCACGATCAAGAAGATCGTGGATTTCATGTCGGCCATGGACATGACCTATGACCCCGTCACCTCGCGCGGGAAGGTCCTGGGGTTCCGCAAGGTCTGGGGGGCCGCGGATGCGGTCGAAGAGTGACGGGCGCTGTCCCGCGAACGAGTGCAGGTCCGGGCCGCTTTCAGCTGCGGTCTAAAGCCCGGCCAGCGCCCCCGTGAAGGCGGCCATCCGGCCGGCGTCCTTGACACCCGGCTCCGCCTCCACGCCCGAGGACACGTCGACTTGCCGCGCGCCGGTCAGGCGCACCGCCTCGGCCACGTTGTCGGGCGCAAGCCCGCCGGCCAGCATCCAGGGCGTCGTCCAGTATTTCCGCCCGGCCAGCAGCCGCCAGTCGAAGGCCAGCCCGTTGCCGCCCGGCAGGTCGGCCCCCCTGGGCGGTTTCGCGTCGATCAGAAGCTGGTCGGCGACGCCGGAATAGGCGTCGATCTGCGCCAGGTCGTCCGCGTCGGCGATGCCGATCGCCTTCATCACCGGCAGCCCGTAACGCCCCCTGACCTCGGCCACGCGGGCGGGCGGCTCGTGGCCGTGCAGCTGCAACAGGTCGAGCGGCACAGCCGCCGTCAGGGCATCGAGGGCCGCGTCGTCGGCATCCACCGTCAAGGCCACCTTGGCCACGCCCGGCGGCACGGCCAGCGCAAGCTCGCGCGCGGTCTCGAGGCTGACGTTGCGGGGCGATTTCGGGAAGAAGACGAAGCCGACATACCGCGCCCCCGCCTCGACCGCGCCATGGATGTCCTGCGGCCGGGTCAGGCCGCAGAATTTGACCGCGATGCTCATGGGGTCAACGCGACGGGGCGGAGCCATCCACGAGGGCGAGGATCTCGTCCTGCCCGCCCTTGGCGGGACCCTTGAGGCTCTGCACCTCGCGCTCGAGCGCCTTGGCCGTGCGCTTTTGCGTCCGCGCCTCGGCGCGGTGGCGGTGTTCGCGCAGCCATTCCCAGACGAAGCCGACAAGGATGCCCACCATCACCCCCCCCAGCACCACCGCGAACAGCGGCAGCTCGATCGCGTATTGCACGCCGACCCAAGGCGCGAGCGCCTCGGGGATCACCTCGAGCAGGACCGTCTCGCGGTTGGCGAAGGCCATCATGACGAGGACCAGCGCCACGACGATCAGGAAGAGGTATTTCAGGTAACGGAGGATGACCATGTCTCGAATGCTCCCGGGGCTTCGGTTACGCGTCGCCGTTCAAACGGTCACGTAGCAGCTTCCCGGCCTTGAAGAAAGGCACGTGCTTCTCATCGACCTCGACGCTTTCGCCGGTGCGCGGGTTGCGGCCGGTGCGGGCGTCGCGTTTCTTGACGGAGAAGGCTCCGAAACCGCGCAACTCGACGCGGTTGCCGCTGGCCATCGCCTCGATGATCTCTTCGAAGACCGTGTTGACGATGCGCTCGACGTCGCGCTGGTAGAGATGCGGGTTTTCGTCCGCCAGCTTCTGGATCAGTTCGGATCGTATCATGGTGGCGCCCTCCCCGGTGCTGGCACGAACCGCGCCACTATAGGCTGGTTTTCAACGACAGGCCAATGCAAAGCCACGGAAACCATGGAGATTGCAGGCGTTTTCCCGCCGCCCCGCGCCTCCGGCGGCGGCGGATGGCCGATGGCAGGGCGAAGGGCCGCGTGGCCGCGCTGCGGCAGGATCATGGTCCATGACAACGATTCGGACGAGGCCCGCCCTTCAGAGGCCGCGCCAGACCTGCGTCGCCGCGAAGCCCAGCGCGTAGAACCGGCGCATCAGGGGGGCGCTTGGCACGGCGGCCATGTCGGTCAGCGGCAGCGGCAGCGCCGCGGGGTCGCGCCCGGTCAGAAGCCCGGTGATGGCCGCGCCGAAGATGGTGCCCGTCGTAATGCCGCGCCCGTTGTAGCCGATGGGCGTGTAAAGCCCCTCGGCCAGCTGGTGAACCCGCGGCAGGTGATCCGGCGTCATGGCGATCTCGCCATCCCAGGCGGCCTCGAACCGGACCGGGCCCAGCCCCGGAAACAGCCGCGCGATCCGCTTTTGCGCCCAGCGCAGCGAGATCCCGCCGCCGACATCGCCCATCAGGCGGCCCATCGAGCCGATCATGATCCGCCCCGCCGCATCGCGCCGCAGCGAGGTCATCACCGGCGCGGTGTCCCACACGCCCTGTCGACCGGGCAGGATATGGGCGGCGTCCGTGCCCAGGGGCTCGGTCGCAAGCTGGAAATAGCGGATCGTCGTGTAGCTGCGCTGCAAGCCCGGCCAGAGCGCATCCGTATAGGCATTGGTGCCCAGCACCACGGCCCGCGCCCGCAGCGGCCCCGCCGTCGTCTCGACGCGCCAGAGCCCGCTTTCCTCGCGGGCCAGCCGGGTGGCGCGCCCGCCCGTGCTGATCCCCGCCCCGGCCCCGTCGGCCGCCCGCGCAAGGCCGCGGACATAGCCCATCGGGTTCACCGTCCCGGCCCTGTGGTCGAGCAGCCCGCCATGGAACGCCGGGCTGCCGGTGCGCGCGGTCACCGCATCGCGGTCGAGCAACTCGACCGGCGCCCCCATCTCGCGCCAGTCGCGGTAGCGCCCCTCGAGCGCGCGCAGGCCCGAAGGGGCATGGGCGACATGGATCGTGCCCTCGCGGGTGGCCTCGCAGCGGATCTGGTGCCGCTCGATCAGGTCGAAGACCATGCGCGGCCCGTCGCCGAACCGCGCGAGGAAGCTGCGCCCGGTGTCATCGCCCAGTTTCGTCCGCACCGCGGCCGGCGGAAGCCAGACACCCGCGTTCACCAGCCCCACGTTGCGCCCCGAGCCGCCGTGCCCGATGCGCTGCGCTTCGATCACATGGGCGGACAGCCCCGCCTCGGCGGCATGAAGGGCGGTCGAAAGACCGGTGAAGCCACCGCCCACGATGGCAAGGTCGATGGGCGCTTCGGGCAGCGGGCGGCCCGCCCCCTCCGCTTCGGCGGCGGTCTCGTCCCAGAGCGACACAGCTTCGCTGATCATCCCCACCTCCCGGCCCCGGTTCGGGCCCGGATCGGCCCCTGTAGCACCGCGCATCGCCAAGGGATCGGACACGTCGTGGCAGTCTGTCAATCGTAATGCAGCGGGCCGGACCTGCGCGGCCGCGGCAGGATGCCCCAAGGCCCCCTTGCGGCCGACACGCCCCCGGCTGTCGCCCCTTGCCTTTCCCGCCGCGGGGCGAAACCCTGTGCGCAAAGGACGGAAAGGGCGGCCTATGGACCCAAGGCAGGGCGCGGAACAGCAACTCTCCGGTGACCGGAGCGCCGAGGCCCTGCGCTTCGGCCCCATCGATCCCCGCGCCCCCGCGCTTGCCGAGCTGATCGCGCGCCATGCAGCGCATGGGGATGCGCATTACCCGTCCGAGAGCAACCACCACCTCGACGGCGCGGCGATGGCGGCCGAGGGGGTGCTGCTCTTCGCGGGATGGCGCGGCGACAACGTGCTGGCGATGGGCGGCTACAGGATCATCGCCCCCGGCGAGGCGGAAGTGAAATCCATGCATGTCGCGGAAGACGCGCGCGGACAGGGGGCCGGTGCCCGGCTCCTCGCGCTGATCCTCGAGGACGCGGCGCGGCGCGGGGTTCGGCGCATCTCTCTCGAAACCGGAAGCCGGCCCGCATCGGCCGCGGCCCGCCGCCTGTATGAGCGCGCGGGCTTCACGTTCTGCGCGCCCTTCGGGGCCTACACGGAAGACCCCGAAAGCGTCTTCATGACCCGGACGCTGCCCGCGCCGCCCGGCGATCCGGTCGGCCCTGCGTCGAAGCCGTCAGCCTGAAAGCCCCCCGACACGGGCCCAGAAGCCGGATTTGCGTCCATGGGCGCTCCGCAGGCTGCGGAGGTAGTCGTCATGCGCAGGGTGCCCGGCATGGTCGGTGATCGCCGCCTCGGCCGCGGCGCAGGCGTCGAGGTGCCGCGCCGCGTGGCCGTAGCGGCCGGAGCGCGCGCGCGTCAGGGCGAAGTCGATCATCGACCGCCAGATCAGGACGGCGGCCAGGGGGTGCGCCCCGGACAGGGCTTCGGCCAGGGGCGTGAGCACCTCGTAGGCGTCGCCGTCGATCTCGGCATGGCGGGCCAGCACGATCTCGGCCGCAAGCGCCATGTCGGGGGCAGTCTGGCAATATATCAGCGCAGCCTCGATGGGCCGGAACGCCGCGACGTGGCGGCGGGCGGCGTCCTCGGCCTCGACATCGTCGAAGTCGGGCAACAGCTTGAGATGGCGGCGCAGGGCCGCGGGGCACAGCCGGGCTTCGAACCGCCTCCAGAGCGCGGCCCGAAGGTCATCGGTGCGGCCCAAGGCCTCGAGGCAGGCGAAATGCGCGTCGTCCAGCTCGGCCTTGTCGAACCAGGGGTCATCGTTGGGCAGCGCGCCTTCGACCAGCGCCAGCGCCTCCTCGGCGCGGCCGGCCTCCAGCAGGCGGGCGGCGGCCTGGGTGGCGATGGTGTGGAAGGTCAGTTGCTCGGGGCTGTAGCGCGCGAGCCACGCGTCCACGTCGCCTTGCAGGTCGGCGATGTCCTGAAGGATCATCTCGACGGTGCGGTCCCGCGCCGCCCGCGCGCGGGCCTCGCGCTGCGACCGGTCGGCGATGAAGGCGTAAAGGATCAGGTCACCGTCGCTCAGCGGGGCCTCGCGGGCGGTCTCCGCCAGCGTTTTCAACCGCGCCAGACCCGCGTCGCCCAGCGCCTCGGCCAGGGCATGGACCGCGTGGTCGAACGCGCCGTAGCCGTCGCCCGAGACCGCGTCGAAGATGTCCTCCGCAAGCGTCGCGGGGTCCTTGCTGAGAGAGGGCGACAGGCGGGCAACCGCCTCCATCGCTTCACCCATCGCGTCGCCGATGGTGCCCCAGCTGTCATCGGTGCGATCATGGATGCCCGCCGCGAGGTGCAGTTGCGCCCAGAGCAGGTCAAAAGCCATGTCGGGGGCGTCGGGCGCGACGCGGTCCTCGATCAGGCGCACGAGGCCGGACAGTTCCTGCCCCAGCTTCTTCTGCGATTGCCGGGAGATGTAGCTGCGCCCGCGCCGAATGGAGGCAAACCGCTTGCGCACATCCGCCGCGACGGCCTCCGGCCCCTGCCCCGCGGCGAGGGCCATGCGCAGCTTGCGCTGGCGGGCGGCGTCACCCTTGACGGCCTCCAGCAGCAAGTCGGCGAGCGTCTCGGCCCCGAGGGCCACGAGGTTGGTCTTGTTCAACGCCTTGCCAGCCATCTCCGCCCCCGGATTCTACATATGGAAAAGGCGCCCATCGGGCGCCTTGTTTACCGCTTCGATCAAGGCTCCGAGACATCCTTGACCCGTTTCCGAGACAACTTTGCCCGGATTTGCAAAACGCTCAATGCGTCCAGGCACCCTTGCGGTCGGTGGCGAAGTTCTCGCCGTAGCCGCGGGCGCGGATGTTGGGCTTGCGCGCCTTCGGCTTCAGGATCACAGCCTCGATCCCGTGGGCCTTGGCGTAATCCTGGGCGGCTTCGAGGCTGTCGAAGCGCAGCCGAACCTGGCTGTTCATGTCCGACGAGGACGTCCACCCCATGAGCGGATCGACCTCGCGCGCGGCTTCGGGGGCGAACTCGAGCACCCATCGCTTCGTCTTGGCCGTGCCCGAAGACATCGCCGTCTTTGCAGGCTTGTAGATCCGTGCGCGCATCGCGGAACCCCTTGTCTGGTCTTGGCCCGTATATCCGAAAACGGGCGGCTTTGCGCAATGCGCCAATTTCACACGCCTTCACGCGCCCGCAGCGGCGGCGCACAGGCGGCAAAAGGGCGATCAGACAGGGAAAGCGCAGGCAGGAGAGGGTTGCCGGTCGGTCCCGAGGGAGCGAGGGGTGGGTGGGTGGTTCGGACCCGACCGGCAACCACATCCGCTGCTTGCCCTCTCAGCTTAGGGCAACCATGCCGGATGTTGCAATGGAATATTCTCCTTAAAGTTGTGAAAATTGTCGCGGGTTCGGAAAGGTTTCGTCAACCATGGACCGCCTGCTGACACGGCCTGGCAACAGCCCGTGCGCCGAGGGGTTGAACCCCTGTGAAACAAGGTCAATTACGGGGTGACGGAGGTCCACCATGCACAACAACTCCCCGGAACAGATGCCCGAGACCGGCCTTTCGGTCGACGTGGTCCGCGCGCGGCCCAAGCTGGAGGGCGGCAAGCGCTTCGTCATGCAGTCGGAATTCAAGCCCGCGGGCGACCAGCCCACGGCCATCGCCGAGCTGTCGCAGGGCGTCGTGTCGGGCGAGCGGGACCAGGTGCTTCTGGGCGCGACGGGCACCGGCAAGACCTTCACCATGGCCAAGATCATCGAGGAAACACAGCGCCCCGCGATCATCCTTGCCCCGAACAAGACGCTGGCCGCCCAGCTCTACGGCGAGTTCAAGGGGTTCTTCCCCGACAACGCGGTCGAGTATTTCGTCAGCTACTACGACTACTACCAGCCCGAGGCCTACGTGCCGCGGTCGGACACCTATATCGAGAAGGAATCGCAGATCAACGAACAGATCGACCGGATGCGCCACTCGGCCACTCGTGCGCTTCTGGAACGTGACGACGTGATCATCGTCGCCTCGGTCTCCTGCATCTACGGCATCGGCTCGGTCGAGACCTATGGCGCGATGACCCAGGACCTGTTCGCCGGGCAGGAGTATGACCAGCGCAAGGTCATGGCCGACCTGGTGGCCCAGCAATACCGCCGCAACGACGCCGCCTTTCAGCGCGGCAGTTTCCGGGTGCGGGGCGATTCGCTGGAGATCTGGCCCGCCCACCTCGAGGATCGGGCGTGGAAGCTCTCGTTCTTCGGGGAAGAGCTGGAGAGCATCACGGAATTCGACCCGCTGACCGGGGCCAAGACCGACAGTTTCGAAAAGATCCGCGTCTACGCGAATTCGCACTACGTCACGCCGCGCCCGACGATGCAGCAGGCGATGAAGGGCATAAAGGAAGAGCTTCGCCAGCGCCTCGACCAGCTGGTCGGCGAGGGCAAGCTTCTGGAGGCGCAACGGCTGGAGCAACGCACGAATTTCGACCTCGAGATGCTCGAGGCGACGGGCGTCTGCAACGGGATCGAGAACTACTCCCGCTACCTCACGGGCCGCGCGCCGGGCGAGCCGCCGCCGACGCGGTTCGAATACATCCCCGACAACGCCATCGTCTTCGCCGACGAGAGCCACGTCACCGTGCCCCAGATCGGCGGCATGTATCGCGGCGACTACCGGCGCAAGTTCACGCTGGCCGAGCATGGCTTCCGCCTGCCGTCGTGCATGGACAACCGCCCGCTGAAGTTCGAGGAATGGGACGCGATGCGCCCGCAGTCGGTCTTCGTCTCGGCCACCCCCGCGGCCTGGGAGCTGGAACAGGCGGGCGGCGTCTTCACCGAACAGGTGATCCGCCCCACCGGCCTGCGCGACCCGCAGGGCGAGATCCGGCCCGTCGAGATGCAGGGCGATGACCTGCTCGACGAGGTGCGCAAGGTGGCCGCCGCGGGCTACCGGACGCTCTGCACCACGCTGACCAAGCGCATGGCCGAGGAGCTGACGGAATACATGCACGAAC
>JAOARA010000425.1 GCA_025211115.1 Roseicyclus sp.
CGGTAGAGCCGATACCACAGGCGCGTCCAGAAACCGGCGGCCTTCCATTCGCGCAGCGTCATGGTGAAGATCTCGGTCGTGTCGCGCTCGTCGAGGTTGCCGAGATGGGAGTGGTGGGCGTTGTGGTTGGCCTGCATCACCCGGTAGGGCGTCAGGGTGAAGACGCTGAGGCCGTGACCGGCAAGGTCGTTGTGGCGCTTCTTCGAGAAGAGCGAGCCGTGGCCGCAATCGTGCTGCAGCACGTAAAGGCGCACGCCGGCCAGCGCGTTCACCATGATCAGCGGCAGGACGAGCCACCAGGTTGGCCAGGCCTGCAGGGCCAGCGCGAGGGTGGCGAAATAGGCCACGAAGGTGCCTGCGTAGCTGACAAGCGCAAGCCGGTCGTCGCGGGCGGTCCAGGCGCGGGTGAAGGCGCGGATCTCGCGCTCGGCCTCGGCGCGGTAGGTGGGGGTGATCTCGGGGCGGTGAACGGCAGCGTGCATCGGTCCGGTCTCGATCCATGGGGCGGGCGCGCGGGGGCGGCCTGGATTTTGCCAGACATAAGTTCCCCCGCCGTCACGGCAATTTTGCCATGGGCGGCGGGGGCGTGCAAGATTGTCGCAGGCGAAAGGGCCCGCGTCGGCGGATCAGAGCCGCGGGTAGATCGGGAAACGGGCGCAGAGCGCCTCGACCTCGGCGCGGACCTTGGCCTCGACCTCGGCGTTGCCGTCTTCACCGTTGGCGGCCAGCCCGTCGACCACTTCGACGATCCAGTCGCCGATCTGGCGGAACTCGGGTTCGCCGAAGCCGCGGGTCGTGCCGGCCGGGCTGCCGAGGCGGATGCCCGAGGTGATCGTCGGCTTTTCCGTGTCGAAGGGGATGCCGTTCTTGTTGCAGGTGATGTGGGCGCGGCCAAGCGCCTTTTCGGTCGCGTTGCCCTTCACGCCCTTGGGGCGCAGGTCCACCAGCATCAGGTGCGTGTCGGTGCCGCCGGTGACGATGTCGAGGCCGCCCTTCATCAGCTGGTCGGCCAGCGCCTGCGCATTGCGGATCACCTGCGCCTGGTAGTCCTTGAACTCGGGGCGCAGCGCCTCGCCGAAGGCGACGGCCTTGGCAGCGATGACATGCATCAGCGGGCCGCCCTGGATGCCGGGGAAGATGGCTGAGTTGACCTTTTTCGCAATCGCCTCGTCATCGGTCAGGATCATGCCGCCGCGCGGGCCGCGGAGCGTCTTGTGCGTGGTCGTGGTGGCGACATGGGCATGGGGGAAGGGCGAGGGGTAATGGCCCGAGGCGACGAGGCCCGCGAAATGGGCCATGTCCACCAGAAGGTAGGCGCCCACGCTGTCGGCGATCTCGCGCATCTTGGCGAAGTCGATGATCCGCGGGATGGCCGAGCCGCCGGCGATGATCATCTTGGGCTGGTGTTCGGTGGCCAGCGCCGCGATCTGGTCGTAATCGACCTCGAGATCCTGCTGGCGCACGCCGTACTGGATGGCGTTGAACCATTTGCCCGACTGGTTGGGCTTGGCGCCGTGGGTCAGGTGGCCGCCCGCGTCGAGCGACATGCCGAGGATCGTGTCGCCCGGCTGCAGAAGCGCGGTGAAGACGCCCTGGTTGGCCTGCGACCCCGAGTTGGGCTGCACGTTGGCGAAGCCCACGTTGAACAGCGCCTTGGCGCGCTCGATGGCCAGATCCTCGGCGATGTCGACATATTGGCAGCCGCCATAGTAGCGCCGACCGGGGTAGCCCTCGGCATACTTGTTGGTCATCACCGAGCCCTGCGCCTCCATCACGGCGGCGGAGACGATGTTTTCCGAGGCGATCAGCTCGATCTCGTCGCGCTGGCGGCCGAGTTCCTTGCGGATGGCGCCGAAGATCTCGGCGTCGCGGGTTTCGAGGCTCTCGGTGAAGAACCCTTCGTCACGGTGGGGGGCATTCATGGCAGCGTCTCCCTTGGTGGTGGCCTGCATGGGCGTCAGTTAGCGCGCGGTGTAAGACAAGCGAGGCCTTCGGGGAAGGGTGGAAAGCGGCAGGGCGGCCGTGGAAAGCGGCCCGCGGGGCGCGGATGAAGGATTGAGTTTCCGATCCGCGCGCGCAAGGGTGCAGCCAAAGGCAGGAGGAGGGGCACCCATGCCCGCGGCCCGCAACATCGCGTTTCTCGCATCCGACACCGCGCTTTCGCAGGAGGCGAAGGCGCGGCTCGAAGGGCTGTACGGCGCGTATCCGCCCGAGGAGGCGGATGTGATCGTGGCGCTGGGCGGCGACGGGTTCATGCTGCAGACGCTGCACCGCACGCAAGGCATCGAGGCACCGGTCTACGGCATGAACCGCGGCACGGTGGGCTTTTTGATGAACGCCTATTCCGAGGAGGCGCTGATCGCGCGGCTGGAGGCCGCCGAGGAAGCGGTGATCAACCCGTTGCACATGACGGCCACGACCGCGGCGGGCGAGACGGTCGAGATGCTGGCGATCAACGAGGTCAGCCTGCTGCGCGCGGGGCCGCAGGCGGCCAAGCTGAAGATCTATGTCGACGGTCGGCTGCGGATGGAGGAGCTGGTGGCCGATGGCGTGCTGGTCTGCACGCCCGCGGGGTCCACGGCCTACAACTACTCGGCCCATGGGCCGATCCTGCCCATTGACGCGGATGTGCTGGCGGTGACGGCGGTGGCCGCCTTTCGGCCGCGGCGCTGGCGTGGCGCGCTCTTGCCCAAGACGGCGCTGGTGCGCATCGAGGTCTGCGAACCGGCCAAGCGCCCGGTCATGGCCGATGCCGACAGCCGCTCGGTCGCCGACGTGGTCTCGGTCGAGATCCGCTCGGAGCCGGGGGTGGAGCACCGCATCCTCTTCGATCCCGGTCACGGGCTGGAGGAGCGGCTGATCCGCGAGCAGTTCGTCTGAGGAGGGGGGCGGCGTTGCGCCGCGTTTCCGCTGTGTCACGAAAAATGTTTAACGTTAAACGACTTTCGGATCGGAGGGCGCGATGAGCGACGACAAGCAGGACGGGTTGCGCGCGGCGGCGCTTCATTACCATGAGTATCCGAAGCCCGGAAAGCTCGAGATCCGGGCGACCAAGCCGCTGGCCAACGGCCGTGACCTTGCGCGCGCCTACAGCCCCGGCGTGGCCGAGGCGAGCCTTGAAATCAAGGCGGACCCGGCGAACGCGGCGCGCTACACCTCGCGCGGGAACCTGGTGGCGGTGGTCTCGAACGGCACGGCGGTGCTGGGGCTGGGCAACATCGGGGCGCTGGCCTCCAAACCGGTGATGGAGGGCAAGGCGGTTCTCTTCAAGAACTTCGCCAACATCGACTGTTTCGACATCGAGCTGGACGAACCCGATCCGCACAAGCTGGCCGATATCGTCTGCGCGTTGGAGCCGACATTCGGGGCGATCAACCTCGAGGACATCAAGGCGCCGGATTGTTTCATCGTTGAACAAATCTGCCGCGAGCGGATGAACATCCCGGTTTTCCACGATGACCAGCATGGCACGGCCATCGTTGTGGGGGCGGCGGCGACCAATGCGCTGCGCGTCGCGGGCAAGCGGTTCGAGGATATCAAGGTCGTCTCCACCGGCGGCGGCGCGGCGGGCATCGCCTGTCTGAACATGCTGCTCAAGCTGGGGGTGAAGCGCGAAAACGTCTGGCTGTGCGACATTCACGGGCTGGTTCACGAGGGCCGGGACGTCGACATGAACCCGCAGAAAGCGGCCTATGCGCAGGCCACCGACCTGCGCACGCTGGATGACGTGATCGGCGGTGCGGACCTGTTCCTTGGCCTCTCCGGGCCAGGCGTGCTGACACCCGAGATGGTGGCGAAGATGGCCGACCGTCCGATCATCTTCGCGCTGGCCAACCCGACGCCCGAGATCCTGCCCGACGCGGTGCGCAGCGTCGCGCCCGACGCGATCATCGCCACGGGGCGGAGCGATTTTCCCAACCAGGTCAACAACGTCCTGTGTTTCCCCTTCATCTTCCGCGGTGCGCTGGACGTGGGCGCGACCGAGATCAACGACGCGATGCAGATCGCCTGCATCGAGGGGATCGCGGCGCTGGCCCGCGCCACCACCAGCGCCGAGGCGGCCGCCGCCTATCGCGGCGAGCAGCTGACCTTCGGGGCCGATTACCTGATCCCCAAACCCTTCGACCGCCGCCTGATCGCCGTCGTCGCCAGCGCGGTGGCCAAGGCCGCGATGGAGACGGGCGTGGCGACCCGCCCGCTCGACGATATCGACGCCTACCGCGAGCGGCTGAACCAGTCGGTGTTCCGCTCGGCGCTCATCATGCGCCCGGTCTTCGAGGCCGCCCGCAGCTCGGAGCGGCGGATCGTTTTCGCCGAGGGCGAGGATGAGCGCGTCTTGCGCGCCGCACAGGCCATGGTCGAGGAGACGACGGACAAGCCGATCCTCATCGGCCGTCCGGCCGCCATCGACCTGCAGATCGAGCGCAACGGCCTGACCGTGCGCCCCGGCGTGGATTTCGAGCTGGTGAACCCGGAAAACGACCCGCGTTACCGCGACTATTGGCAGACCTATCACTCGGTCATGGCGCGCAAGGGCGTGACCCCCGACCTTGCCCGCGCGATCATGCGCACCAACACCACCGCCATCGGCGCGGTGATGGTCCATCGCGGCGAGGCCGAAAGCCTGATCTGCGGCACCTTCGGGCAATACCTGTGGCACCTGAACTACGTGTCGCAGCTATTGGCGACGGACGGGCTGCACCCGGTGGGGGCCTTGTCGCTGATGATCTCGGAGGACGGGCCGCTCTTCATCGGCGACACGCAGGTTCACCCCGAACCCACGCCCGCGCAGATCGCCGAGACCGTCTGCGGCGCGGCACGGCATATCCGGCGCTTCGGGATCGAGCCCAAGGTGGCGCTCTGTTCCGGCAGCCAGTTCGGCAATCTCGACAGCGACAGCGGGCGACGGATGCGCGCGGCGCTGGAGCTGCTCGACGGGATGGGCGTGGATTTCATCTACGAGGGCGAGATGCATGTCGACACCGCCCTCGACCCCGAGCTGCGCGAGCGGATCATGCCCGGCAGCCGGATGGAGGGGGCCGCGAACGCCCTGGTCTTCGCCTCGACCGACGCGGCGGGGGCGGCGCGCAACATGCTAAAAGCGCGGGCCGGGGGGCTGGAGGTCGGGCCGATCCTGATGGGGATGGGCAACCGCGCGCATATCGTGACGCCCTCGATCACGGCGCGCGGCCTGCTCAACATCTCGGCGCTGGCGGGCACGCCGGTCAGCACCTACAGCTGAGGCGTCAGCCCAGCGTGATGCGGACCAGCGTGATCAGCATCAGCGCCGCGGCCAGCAGCGCCGAGACGATCAGCGCGGGGTAGCCCCAGATCAGCACGCCGATGGCGACCGCCGAGACCGTGCCGAAGATCGCGGCAAAGGCGTTGTCGACCGGCCCCTCGACCACCTCGCGCGCCATGCGGCCGATGATCGGCAGGCGGTAGGTGACGTGGCGGGTGATGTAGCGGGGGGTGTCGGGGGCGATGGTCATGGGCATATCTCCTGTGCGCAAGGCGGGAGATAGACCCTTTGCTGCAATGCAGCATGGGGCGGGGTGTCGCATCTGGGTGGGGCCGCTTGGTCGAGGCGCGCAAAACCGGTTCCCACTTTTGCGCAACATGCTCAGGCCCGCGCCGGGCAGGGGCATCGCCCGACGCGGGCCGCGGCGTCTGGGGATTACTTGCCGGGCTTGCCGCCGCCGGCCTTCTTCTGCGTGGGTTTCTTGTCGCCCATGGGCGTCATCCTCGAAGCGCGGGCAGGCACCATGCCGGCCCTGCGTGGTGCACTCCACGCGCTTGTTTTCCGAGTCTGGCAAGCGCCGCGCGATCTGTTTCAACGGATGTGATCGGCGCCCTCCGGTTCGGCCGTTAGCGCCCCCATGCGTCACTATCGCCGAATTGCGCCGCGCGGCTCCGCACCGATAGAAAGTTGCGCAACTGGAAGGAGGGACAACTCATGCGTTATGCCGAGGTCTATGAGCGGGCGAAGGCCGATCCGAACACGTTCTGGATGGAGGCCGCCGAAGGGATCGACTGGTTCACCGGTCCGTCCAAGGCGCTGTTCGACGAGAACGCCCCCCTTTACGAATGGTTCGCCGATGGCACGCTGAACGGCTGCTGGAACGCGGTCGACCGCCATGTCGCGGCGGGGCATGGCGACCGGCTGGCGATCATCCACGACAGCCCGCTGACCGGCACCACCCACAAGATCACCTATGCCGAGTTGCAGACCCGCGTGGCGTCGCTCGCCGGGGCACTGAAGGCGAAGGGCGTGGAGAAGGGCGACCGCGTCATCATCTACATGCCGATGGTGCCCGAGGCGTTGGAGGCGATGCTCGCCTGCGCGCGGCTGGGCGCGGTGCATTCGGTCGTCTTCGGCGGCTTCGCCGCGAACGAACTGGCCGTGCGGATCGACGATTGCGAGCCGAAATGCATCATCGCGGCCTCCTGCGGGATCGAGCCGGGGCGCGTGGTGCATTACAAGCCGCTGCTCGACGGCGCGCTGGAGCTGGCGACGCATTCCCCCGATTTCTGCGTGATCTTCCAGCGCGAACAAGAGGTTGCGCATCTCGAGGAAGGGCGCGACGTCGATTGGCACGCCTTCCAGTATGGCGTCGAGCCCGCCGATTGCGTGCCCGTCGAGGGCAACCACCCGGCCTATATCCTCTATACCTCCGGCACGACGGGCCAGCCCAAGGGCGTGGTGCGGCACACGGGCGGGCACCTGGTCGCGCTCAACTGGTCGATGCGCAACCTCTACGACATGAACCCCGGCGAGGTCTTCTGGGCGGCCTCGGACGTGGGCTGGGTCGTGGGGCATTCCTACATCTGCTACGCGCCGCTCACCTTCGGCTGCACGACCATCGTCTTCGAGGGCAAGCCCGTGGGCACGCCCGATGCCGGCACCTTCTGGCGGGTGATCGAGGATCACGGGGTCAAGTGCCTGTTCACCGCGCCGACCGCCTTCCGCGCGATCAAGCGCGACGACCCGCAGGGCGCGCTGATCGCCGATTATGACATGTCGAGCCTGCAGAGCCTGTTCCTTGCCGGCGAACGCGCCGATCCCGACACGATCGAATGGGCGCAGGCCAAGCTGGGCGTGCCTGTCATCGACCATTGGTGGCAGACGGAAACGGGCTGGTGCATCGCGGGCAACCCGCTGGGGATCGAGAAACTGCCGGTCAAGATCGGCTCGCCCTCCGTGCCGATGCCCGGCTACGACGTGCAGATCCTCGACGAGGGCGGCCATCCGCTGCCCGCGGGCGAGCTGGGCGCGATTGCCGTCAAGCTGCCCTTGCCCCCCGGCACCCTGCCGACCCTGTGGAAGGCCGAAGACCGGTTCCGCAAATCCTACCTCACCCAGTTCCCCGGCTATTACGAGACGGGCGACGCGGGCATGATCGACGCGGATGGATACCTCTACATCATGGCGCGCACCGATGACGTGATCAACGTCGCGGGCCACCGCCTGTCGACCGGCGGGATGGAGGAGGTTCTGGCCTCCCACCCCGATGTCGCGGAATGCGCGGTGATCGGCGTGGCCGACAGCCTCAAGGGCCAGCTGCCGATGGGATTCCTGTGTCTCAACAAGGGGGCCGAGACATCGCCCGAGCAGGTCGTGAAGGATTGCGTGAAGCTGGTGCGCGACCGGATCGGGCCCGTGGCGGCCTTCAAGCTGGCCGTGGTGGTGGATCGCCTGCCCAAGACGCGCTCGGGCAAGATCCTGCGCGCGACGATGGTCAAGATCGCCGACGGGGAAGAGTTCAAGATGCCCGCCACCATCGACGATCCCGCCATCCTCGACGAGATCCGCGCGGCGCTGGGGCAGCTGGGCTACCCGCTGGCCGCGGCGTCCTGAGCGCGCGCCCCGACTGCGCGCCCCGACTGCGCGCCCTGACCGGGGTGCGCAGCACGCGCCTTTCGCGCGAGCAGCTTCTGCGCTACACTGCTTGCAGGTGCAAGTGTTGAGGGTGGCGATTGCATGCGGGACGCGGAGGGAGCCGAACCGCTGACCCCCGAGGCGGGGCAGGGCACGGCCCTGGCCGAGACGCTTCAGCTGTTCAGCCATGACATCCGCTCGGCGATGTCGGACGTGATCGGCGGGCTGCGGCTGGTGGATCGTGCAAGGCTCGCGCCCGAGGCGCGGCTGCAGATCGACCGCGTGCAGGCCGCCGCCGACGCGCTTGCCGGCCTTGTGGACGGCGCGCTCCTGGCCGCGGCGGGCGATACGCTGATCCAGCTCGACCGGCCCTCCTTTGCGCTCGAGGATTTCCTGGCCGCGCAGGAGCGGCGCTGGTGCGGTCACGCGCAGGAGGCCGGTGGCGTCTTCGCGCTGTGGCGCGACGGTCCCTTGCCGCACCGGGTGCAGGCCAACCGGGGGATGCTCGACCGGATCATCGGCAATCTCGTCTCGAATGCGCTGCGCCATGGGAAAGACGCCCCGGTGACGCTGCGGGTTCGGGCCGACCGGCAGCGCGGGCTCGAGATCATCGTGCGCGACGACGGGCCGGGATACCCGGTGGCGGTTCTGGACCGCGTGGCGCGCGGGGCGGATGCGGCGGCGTCGGGGTTGCGGGCGGGCAGCGGCCTCGGCCTGCGCATCGCGGCCGACTTGTCGGCGCAAATCGGCGCCACCCTTGCGCTGGCCAACCCGGCGGGGGGTGGTGGCGAGGGGCGCGTCACCCTGCCGCCCGCCATGCTCGATTGGGAGGGCGCGCGCCCCGAGCCCTGCGAGCCGCCCGACCTTGGCGGGCTTCGCATCCTGGTGGCCGAGGACAACCTGACCAACCAGACCATCCTGCGGCAGTTGCTGGGCCAGATGCGGGCCGATGCGGTCTTCGTGGCCGATGGCGTCTCGGCGCTGGAGCGGCTTGGGTCGGAGCGGTTCGACATCGCCCTGATCGACATCGAGATGCCGCGCCTGTCGGGGCTCGAGGTGATGGCGGCGATCCGGGCGCGGTCGGATGACGTGGCGCGGATGCCGCTGGTGGCGCTGACGGCCTATGTCCTGCGCGACAACCGCGAGGCGATCTACGACGCGGGCGCGGACGGCATCCTTGGCAAGCCGATCTCGTCGGCGCGGGACTTCGGGGCGGCGATCCTGCGGTATGCCGGGCGGACCGCGGGCCTGCCCGACCCCGAAGAGGTGCTGGAGGGCGGTGCCGCAGGTGTGCAGTTCGGCCGCAAGCTCGACGTGGCGCGTTTCGAGACGTTGCTCGACATCGCGGGGGCCGACGGCTGCGCCGAGCTGCTCTCGCGGCTGCATGACGACCTCGGGGCGGTGCGGGGCGCGCTCGACAGGTCCATCGGCTGTGTCGATCTCGCCGAGATCCGGGCGCAGACCCATATCCTGATCGCGATTTCGGGGGCGGTCGGGGCCGAGCGGCTGCACCGTCTGGCCGAGGTGCTGAACATCGCCGCCAAGCGACGGCGGATCGCCGACCTTTCGGCGCTTTACCGGCCCTGCCGTGCCGAGCTTTCCGAGTTGATCGGCCATATCGAGGGGGTGGGGGCGCGCTACGGCCTGCGTCTTGGGTCGGGCTGATCCCCTTGCGCCGGGCGCGGCGGCGGATCACACTGGCCCGATGACATGACCGCACCGGAAAGGGACAGCCCGATGTCGCTGATCGAAGACGCCGCCGCCGTGCGCCTGAACGCCCACGCGCCCTATTCGGGCTTCAAGGTGGGCGCGGCCCTGCGCTCGGTCGAGGGGCGCACGCATGTCGGCTGCAACGTCGAGAATGTCGCCTATCCCGAGGGCACCTGTGCGGAGGCCGGAGCCATCGCCGCGATGATCGCGGCGGGCGACCGCCGCATCGCCGAGGTGGCCGTGATCGCCGACAGCCCCGCGCCCGTGCCGCCCTGCGGCGGCTGCCGTCAGAAACTGGCCGAGTTCGCGGCGGGCGACGTTGTCGTCACGCTCGCCACCACGCGCGGCGCGACGCTGGTGACCACGGTGGCCGAGTTGCTGCCCGGCGCCTTCGACGCGGGCCACATGGACGCGCCCGAGCCTTGACCGACGCGCGCGCCATCCTCGCCAAGTTGCGCGACGGCGACACGCCCACCGAGGCGGAGCTGTTCTGGTTCGCCGAGGGGCTTGCGACCGGCGCTGTGACCGACGCGCAGGCGGGCGCTTTCGCCATGGCGGTCTGCACCCGCGGCCTTGGCCCCGCTGGGCGCGTGCAGTTGACGAACGCGATGCGCGAGAGTGGCGAGGTGCTGCACTGGGATCTCGACGGGCCGGTGCTGGACAAGCATTCGACCGGCGGCGTGGGCGATTGCGTCTCGCTGGTCTTGGCCCCCGCGCTGGCGGCCTGCGGGGCCTATGTGCCGATGATCTCGGGCCGGGGGCTGGGCCATACCGGCGGCACGCTCGACAAGCTCGAGGCGATACCGGGCTACCGCACGCAGCTCTCGGTCGAGGATCTGCAGGATCTCGTCGCCGATATCGGCTGCGCCATCGTGGGGGCCTCGGGCGACATCGCGCCCGCCGACAAGCGGCTCTACGCCGTGCGCGACGTGACCGGCACGGTCGAGAGCATCGACCTCATCACTGCGTCGATCCTGTCGAAGAAACTCGCCGCCGGGCTCGAGGCGCTGGTGCTCGACGTCAAGACCGGCTCGGGTGCCTTCATGGCCGACCCCGCCGACGCGCTGGCGCTGGCGCAGGCGCTGGTGGACACCGCGCAGGGCGCGGGTTGCATGACCACGGCGCTGGTCACCGACATGAACCAGCCGCTCGTGCCCTCGGCGGGCAACGCGCTGGAGGTGATCGAGGTGATGGAGGCGCTGACCTCGGGCGACCTGTCGACGCCCTTGTCGCGGCTGACGCAGGCGCTGGGCGGCGAGGTTCTGGCGTTGGGCGGGCTGGCCGCCGATGCCGCCGATGGCGAGGGGCGCATCGCGCGCGCGCTCACCTCGGGCGAGGCGGCCGAGGTTTTTGGCGAGATGGTGGCCGCGCTGGGCGGGCCGGGCGATTTCACCGACCGTTGGCGCGACAGGCTTCCGGCGGCGCGGGTGATGGTCGACGTGTATCCCGGCGACGCGGGCCATGTGGGCCGGATCGACACGCGGGCCCTGGGCGAGGCGGTGGTGCACCTCGGCGGCGGGCGCTTGCGGCAGGATGACCGGATCGACCTTGCCGTCGGCCTGACCGACATCGCGCGGATCGGCGACCGCGTCGATCCGCAGCGCCCGCTCGCGCGCATCCATTGCGCCAGCGAAGAGGCCGCGCGCGCCGTGGCGGCGCAGGTGCGCGGGGCGTTCACTCTGGTGAACGACGCGCCCGACGCGCCGCCGCTGATCCATGAAAGGATCGCCTGATGCCGCGCGCTTTCCTGATCGTGATGGACAGCGTCGGCATCGGCGGCGCGCCGGATGCCGAGCGTTTCTTCAACGGCGAGGTGCCCGACACGGGTGCCAACACGTTGGGCCATATCGCCGCCGCCTGCGCCGAGGGCCGGGCCGAGGACGGGCGGAGCGGGCCGCTCCACCTGCCGCATCTCGATGCGCTGGGGCTGGGCGCGGCGTTGCGGCTGGCCTCGGGCGCGCGGGGCGAGGGGATGGATGCCGAACCCGTGGGCCTGTGGGGCGCGGCCGAAGAGGTCTCGCCGGGCAAGGACACGCCCTCGGGTCATTGGGAGCTGGCGGGCCTGCCGGTGCCGTGGGACTGGAGCTATTTCCCCAACACCAACCCCGCTTTCCCCGACGAGATCACGGCCGAGGTCACGCGGCTTGCCGGGACAGACGGCATCCTCGGCAACGAGCATGCCAGCGGGACCGAGATCATCGCCCGGCTGGGCGAGACGCACCAGGCGACGGGCTGGCCGATCTGCTACACCAGCGCCGACAGCGTCTTCCAGATCGCGGCGCATGAGGAAAGCTTTGGCCTCGAGCGGCTGCTGAAGCTCTGCGAGGATCTCGCGCCGATGCTCCACGCCCGCCGCGTGGGCCGGGTCATCGCGCGGCCTTTCACCGGCACGCCGGGCGCCTACATGCGGACCCAGAACCGCCATGACTACGCGATGGAGCCGCCGGGCCGGACGCTGCTGGATTGGGTCAAGGACGCGGGGCGCGAGACCCATAGCATCGGCAAGATCCGCGACATCTTTGCAGGGCGCGGGGCGGGGCATGTGACGACCGGGACGGACCGGGAGTTGATGGGGCACCTGGCGGATTGCGTGGACCACGCCGCCGAGGGCAGCCTGACCTTCGCCAATTTCGTCGAGTTCGACAGCCTTTACGGACACCGCCGCGACGTGTCGGGCTACGCGGCGCATCTCGAATGGTTCGACGCCGCGATTGCGCCGATCCTTGCCGCGCTGCGTCCCGATGACCTGATGATCCTGACCGCCGATCACGGCAACGACCCGACCTGGACCGGCACCGACCACACCCGCGAGCGGGTTCCGGTGGTTGCCAAGGGCCCCTATTCGGGGCAGATCGGCCTCCGCGCCTTCGCCGATGTCGGTGCTTCCGTCGCGGCGCACCTGGGTGTGCCCAGCGACGGGCCGGGAACAAGCTTTCTGATGGGGAATGATGTCCGCCTCTGAACTGACCTATTTCGTGATGACCTTCGCCGTGATCACGCTGGCGGTGCGCTTCATCGGCCCGCTCATCGGGCGGCCCCGCACGCCGTGGCGGGGGGCCGTCATCTTCGGGTTGATCATCGCGGGCATCGGCTGGGCGATCGGAGCGTGAGCATGAGAGACATTCCCAAGATCGAGCTTCACCTGCACCTCGAGGGCGGCGCGCCGCCGTCCTTCATCCGCGGGATTGCGAAGGAGAAGAATGTCGATCTCTCCGGTATCTTCCGCGAGGATGGCGGCTACACCTACCGCGATTTCTGGCATTTCCTCGAGGTCTACGAGGCCGCCACCGGCGTGCTGACCACGCCCGAGGATTACGCGCGGCTGACTTCCGCGGTGCTGGAGGAAAGTGCCGCAAACGGCGTGGTTTATGCCGAAACCTTCCTGTCCCCCGATTTCTGCGGCGGTGGCGATGTGGGCGCATGGCGCGAATACCTCGCCGCGATCCGCGAGGCGGCGGACGCGGCCGAGGCCGCCCATGGCATCACGCTCAGGGGCATCATCACCTGCATCCGCCATTTCGGCCCCGAGCGCGCCAAGCCCATCGCGGTCTGCGCGGCGGAAACGGCGGGCGACTGGATCACCGGCTTCGGCATGGCGGGCGACGAGCTGAAGGGGAAACCGGGCGATTTCCTGTGGTCCTTCGACTGCGCCCGCGAGGCGGGGCTGCGCATCACCGTCCATGCGGGCGAATGGGGCGGAGCGCAATCGGTGCGTGACGCGCTCGATGCGCTGAAGCCCGAACGGATCGGCCACGGGGTGCAGGCGATCGAGGATCTGGCCCTTGTCGACCGGCTGGCCGAGGACGGGATCGTGCTGGAATGCTGCCCCGGCTCGAACGTGTTTCTTGGTGTCTTCAAGGATTGGCGCAGCCATCCGATTGAAAAGCTGCGGGAACGGGGGGTGAAAGTCACCGTCTCGACCGACGATCCGCCCTTTTTCGGGATCACCATGACCTCGGATTACGAGAACCTGAACCGCCATTTCGGCTGGGACGAAGAGGTCTTCGCCGAGGTGAACCGCACCGCCCTCGACGCTGCGTTCTGCGACGCGGCCACGAAAGAGATCATCGCGCAAAGACTGGGGAACAGCGACACATGACCGAGCACCTGACCATCGTCGATCACCCGCTGGTAAGCCACAAGCTGTCGCTGATGCGCGACAAGGACACCTCGACCAAGTCCTTCCGCCAGCTGCTGCGCGAGATCAGTCACCTTCTCGCCTACGAGGTCACGCGCAACCTGCCGATGACAACGCAGCGCATCGAGACGCCGTTGCAGCCGATGGACGCCCCCGTGATCGAGGGCAAGAAACTGGCGTTGGTGTCGATCCTGCGGGCGGGCAACGGTCTGCTCGACGGCATCCTCGACCTGATCCCGAACGCGCGGGTGGGGTTCGTGGGGCTTTACCGCGACCCCGAGACGCTGCAGCCGGTGAAGTATTACTTCAAGGTGCCTGCCGAGCTGGAGGACCGGCTGACCATCGTGGTCGATCCGATGCTGGCGACCGGCAATTCCTCGGCCGCGGCCATCGACATGCTGAAGGAGGCAGGCGCGAAGAACATCCTGTTCCTGTGCCTGCTGGCCGCGCCCGAGGGGGTCGCACGGATGAAGGAGGCGCACCCGGACGTGCCCATCGTGACCGCGGCGCTCGACAGCCACCTGAACGACCACGGCTATATCGTGCCCGGACTAGGGGATGCGGGCGACCGCATGTATGGCACCAGATAATCCAACGCCTGCCTTTACTTGGATTAAATCTTTCGACAGTGTGTTTCCATAGCGAACGTGGGGGTTTGCATGGAACTGAAGCGACTCATCCGGGTCGCTGCCCTGGCGGCTGCCACCGCCACGGCAAGCGTAACGGTATCACTGGCCCAGGGCGTGCCCGCGGAAACGCCGCCGCCCAGTTACAGGGCAGATCAATATGTCGACAGCGCGGGCTGCATCTTTGTCCGGGTCGGCGTGGGGGCGAACACCGAATGGGTGCCGCGCGTCGGGCGTGACCGGCGACAGCTTTGCGGCTACCAGCCGACGAACGTCGGTCAGCGCATGACCGCCAGCGCCACAGCACCCGCGCCGCAATCGCGGCCCGGCGTGACGGTGATCGGCGGCGCGACGGCCACGGCCACCACCGCAAGCCGCCCCGCGGCGATGGCGACGGCGGCACGGCCCGTGACCGGCATCATCCCGCCTGCACAGCCCGCCGTGCGCAGCGTCGCCACCACGCCGCGCCCGATGGCGACGCAGCCGCGCAGCATGGCCACGACCGCGCGGCCGATGCCCACGGCTCCGGCCGCGACGGGGGCCTGCCCGAATCTGCCTGCCGATGTGCGGGGCTATTTCACCGGTCCGAACCCGCGCTGCGGCCCGCAGGCGGTGCATCCCGGCGACGCGGCCCGCGGCATCGACCGCACCAGCGCGCTGCAGGGGGCCACCCCGCAGGTGGTGCGCTACGCGGTCAACCCGCCCGCGGGTTATCGCGCGGCATGGGAGGACGGCCGCATCAACCCGCATCGCGGGCTGGGGACGGCCAGCGGCCAGCGGCAGATGGAACAGGTCTGGACCAACACGCTGCCGCGCCGTCTTGTCACCGATCCGCCGCCGCGCGGCTTCCGGGCGGTCTTCACCCGCGCCAACCGCCCGGCCGAGGTGACACCGGCTCTGGTGACCGTGATCCGGCCCTGAGCCCGAGTTCGCGCCCGATCCTGAACCGCGTCAGCGCCCGCAGATGTCCTGCAGGCTGACCCAGTCGGCATCGCCCAGCAGGGGGGCCGTTTGCGCGCCCCGCATCGGGTCGGCCTCGATCAGGCCCAGCATCGTCTCGCCCGAGACATCGCGCGCGAAGGCGTAGGGCTGCGACGAGATCCCGGCCGCCTCGAACCGTGCGAGCAGGGGGGCCTCGGCCACCGGTCCCGCTTCGCGCGACAAAAGCGTCGCGGCATGGGCATGCAGCGCCGCCTCGTCGATCTGGCCGGTGGTCAGCAGGCCGAGGGTCGCACCAAGCCCCGCCTCGGTCAGCAGCCGCAGCATCGGGTCGGTCTGGTCGCGGCGCACATCCTCGGCCAGCAGGAAGCCGGCCAGAACCTCGGGCGTCTCGTAATCCTCGGCAAGGCCCGCGTTGGCGACAAGGATGTCCCCCGGCAGCGACAGGGTGTCGGGGATGGGCGAGGGCAGCAGCGCGACGCGCGGCGCATCCTCGCCGAAACTGCGCCGCGCCAGCCGGTTCAGCGCGGTCGAGCCGCGGGGGCTGGTGCAGATCGGCCCGGCCAGTTGCCCGATCTCCTGCAACAGGCGGTTGCCGATCTCTTCGCGGCTGGCCTCGGGCAACAGGGCGACGGTCTGCCGGGTCAGCGCATCGGGCAGCCAGAAGATGGCAAGCCCAAGGGCCAGCGCGGCCATTCCGCCACTGATCCACAGCCGCAGGCGGCCGGGATGCGGGCGGCGCTTGTCGATGGCGGCGCGGACCGTCTCGATGGCGGCGATCATGTCGGGGTCGTCGATCTCGAGCCGCTCTTCCGTGTCCGCGCCGGGGGCGTAAAGCGCCGGGCGGCGGCCGGGGTTCAGCCGGGCCACGGCCGGAAGCGACCAATGGGTCAGCGCAACCTCGGACTGGGTCGAGATCATCAGCGTGGCGTCGCCCAGCGACACCAGCACGTCACGGCGCTGTGCGTCGGGCGCTTCGCGCCAGAGGCCGGTCGCCTCGAGACGGCTGTATTGCTCAAGGGCTGTCATGCGGGCGCGCTGCTCGGGTCTGGTTGGCGCGCAGCATAGCCCGCGCGGGCGCGTTTCTCAACGCTCGCGCGCGGGCTGCGTCACAGCTCGGCCGCTGCCTTGCGCAGCTCGAATTTCTGGATCTTTCCCGTGGATGTCTTGGGCAGCTCGGTGAAGACGACATGCTTGGGCGTCTTGAACCCGGCAAGGCGCTGGCGGGCGAAGGCGATGATCTCTTCCTCGGTCACGCTGGCCCCCTCCTTCAGCTCGAGGAAGGCGCAGGGCACCTCGCCCCATTTCTCGTCCGGCTTGGCCACCACGGCGGACAAAAGCACGGCGGGGTGATGCATCAGCACGCCCTCGACCTCGACCGAGCTGACATTCTCGCCCCCCGAGATGATGATGTCCTTCGCGCGGTCGGCGATCTGGACGTAGCTGTCGGGGTGCTGCTTGGCGATGTCGCCCGAGTGGAAATAGCCGCCGCGGAAGGCCTCGTTCGTGGCGCGGGGGTTCTTGTAATAGCCCTTCATCACGGAATTGCCGCGCATCATGATCTCGCCCAAGGCGGCGCCGTCCATCGGGATCTGTTCCATCGTCTCGGCGTCCATCACGGTGATGTGGTCCATGTTCGGCATCGGCACGCCCTGCCGCGCCTTGACCGCGGCGCGGTCCTCGCCCTGCAGCGCGCCCCACTCTTCGTCCTTGAAGGTGCATTCCGTCGCCGGGCCATAGGTCTCGGTCAGGCCGTAGACCTGCGTGATGTTGAAGCCCATCGTCTCGATGGCGGCCAGCGTCGCGGGGGCGGGCGGCGCGCCGGCGGTGAAGACCTCGACCACGTGGTCGAAGGCGCGGCGGTCGGCCTCCTTCGCGTTGACCAGCATGTTCAGCACGATGGGCGCGCCGCCGAAATGGGTCACGCCCTCGTCGGCGATGGCATCGTAGATCGCTTTCGCCGTGATGTCGCGGCAACAGACGGTCGTGCCGCCGACGGCGGGCATGGTCCAGACATGGCACCAGTTGTTGCAATGAAAGAGCGGCACGATGGTCAGGTAGGACGGATACAGCGTCATCCGCCAGCTGATCGGCGTGCCCATCGTGATCAGATAGGCCCCGCGGTGGTGATAGACCACGCCCTTGGGACGCCCCGTGGTGCCACTGGTGTAGTTCAGCGCAAGGCTTTCCCATTCGTCGACCGGCATGATCCACTCGAACTCGGGATCACCCTCGGCCAGCAGTTGCTCATAGGTCAGGTGACGACCCGAGGCGTGGTAGCCCGCTTCCTCGTCGGGCACCTCGACGACAAGCGGCAGGTCCTCGGCCTCCTGCACCTTCATGGCTTCCTCGACGACGCCGAGAAACTGGGTGTCGACCAGCACGACCTTGGCCTCGCCATGGTCGAGGATGTAGGAGATCGTCCCGATATCGAGGCGGATGTTGATCGAGTTCAGCACCGCGCCGCAGGCGGGCACGCCCCAATGCGCCTCGACATGGGGGGCGGTGTTGGGCAGCACGGCGGCGACCACGTCGCCGGGGCTCACGCCGCGGGCGGCCAGCGCCGAGGCCAGGCGGCTGGTACGCGCGTGAAGCTCTGCGTAGCTGCGGCGCGTGCCGCGGTCGACCAGCGCGGTGCGGTCGGTGAAGATGCGGTTGGCGCGGGCCAGGTGGCTGAGGGGTGTCAGCGCCACGTAATTGGCCGCGCGCTTCTCCAGCCCGGTCTCGTCCTTCATCCAGCCCATGATCTGCCCCTCCTGCGCAAGCTTCTGTCGCAACTCATGGCAAGGGGCGCAAGAAAAGGAAAGGGGGGAAGGACGCTTGCCGCGGTCAAGTTGTCCCTTCGCCGGGGCGCGGCCCGTCCCGGTGGCGGCGCAGGCGCGGCAGGGCATAGGGCGTGCGGGCGCGGTAGGCGGCGAACCGTGCGCCGTAACGGGCGGCAAAACGGCGTTCCTTGAGGATCGGGGCGAGCAGGCAATACGCGGTCAGCGTCAACGCCACGGCCAGTTGATCGGGCGTCCAGACCGGCACCGCCCATGTGGTCAGCGCGAAGGCCACGTAGATCGGTTGCCGGATCACGCGGAACAGGCCGGTTTCCGGCATGTCGGGGAAGACGGGCTTGCGCCCTGCTGCCAGCGACATCCACCCCAGCGCGCCCGATTGCACCTCGGCGCCCGCGTCGAAGCTGGCCTTCATCAGCAGAAGCCATGATCCGGCGTAAAGCGTCAGCATCAGCCACAGCGCCGCGCCTTCGGCCCGCCACCAGACCACGCCCGAGGGCGTCCAGAGCGCGAAGAGCGCAAGCAGTTGCGCCGAGGCGATGATCGCGTAGGTCGTGGTGGCCAGCGTGCCCCCATGGGGCAGGAGGCGTGACAGCCAGCCGCCGCCCCGCCGGGTCAGCAGCAGGGAATGGACCAGCGGGAATTGCAGCAGGAGAAGGGCGTTCGCGGCCATGGCCCAGGGCCAGGGCACGCGGCCGAGGCTTTCGCTCATCCCGAAGCCCATGGCGATCACCATCGCCAGAACCGCGCCGCCAAAGACCGCGTGGCAGAGCGCGCCATAGGCCAGCGCCCCCCAGAAGCGCGCGCCGCGACGGGGGGCGGTCAGGACGCCGCCGATCAGCGTCAGAAGGCGGTCGATATGTCCGGGCGGTTTGACCATGGCGGCAAAGCTAGGCGGGGCAGGGGCCGGGGCCAGCCCCGTTGACGAAGCGTCGCAGAGGGGGATCGCGGCCCGCGGCGCGGCGGGCTAGGCTGCTCGTCGAGATACCCGCAACCGGACCCGCGCCCATGACCCCGACACCTCCGCCCGCCCCGCAGCTGCCCCTGCGCCTTGCAGCCTCGGTCCACCGGGCGGGCGCCGCGCCGGGCGATCCCGCGCCCTATGCGGGCGAGGACAGTTTCACCTTTGTCCGTCTGACCGTCACCGATGCCGAGGGCGCGACGGGCCACGGCTTCACCGGGCGCTTCTGCGCGGCCGAGGTGGCGCATCTGCTGAACGGGGCCGTGGCCGAGGCGCTGGGCCGCAAAGGGCCGATGCCGGACCTGATGCGGCAGTTGAACCCGCGCGGGATGACCGGCGTCGTGGTCTCGGCGCTTTCGGCGCTCGACATCGCGCTTTGGGATCTTGCCGGGAGCCGCGCGGGGAAATCCGTGGCGGCGCTGTTGGGGGGCGCACGCCCCTCGGCCCCGGTGGACGTGACCTGCGGCTTTCCCGCGCTCGACACCGACGCACTCGTGGCCGCCTGCGCGGCCGAGGTCGCGGCGGGGGCGCAAGGCGTCAAGGTGCTGGTCGCGGCCAAGGGGCGCAGCGTGGCCGAGGACCTGGAGCGCGTCGCCGCCGTGCGCGCGGCCATCGGGGAGGGGCCGGCGCTGATCGCCGATGCCAATTGCGGCTGGGATCTCGAGAGCGCACTGGCCTTCGCCCGCGGCGCGGCGGGGGTGGGCCTGTCCTTTCTCGAGGAACCCGTGCGCGGCAATGACCGTCACGCGCTGGCGGCGCTGGCCACTGAGCGGTTCGTGCCGCTGGGGGCGGGGCAGATGGAGCAGAGCGCCGACCGCTTCGCGCTTCTGGCCGAGGCAGGTGTCCGCGTGATCCAGCCCAACGCGGTTTTCGGAGGCGGCATCGGCGCGGCGCTTGCGGTGGCGAATGACGCCGCGGGGCGGGGCTGTGCCGTCTCGCCCGCGGGGGGCTGGGACATCGTCAACCTGCAGTGGATGTGCGGCGCGATGACCGGCGGGTCGGTCGAACTGCACCGCGCGCAGGCGCGCATCGCGCGATTGTTGATGGAGCGCCCGCCCGAGATGACGGACGGGCGGCTTGTCGTGCCGGAGGGGCCGGGCCTTGGCCTGAACCCGGACGAGGCGGCGCTGGCCGCCTGCCGGGTGGGGTAGCTCGCCGCGTCACGCGGCCTTGCTGTCCACCCCGGTGCCAAAGCGGGCGTAGAAGCCCTGGCCCTTTTCCGCCATCTCGCGCAGCAGCGCGGGGCAGGCGAAGCGCGGCCCGTAGGCCTCGGCCAGTTGGTCGCAGCGTTCGGCGGCATAGGGCGTGCCGAGCATGTCGAGCCAGCCGAAGGGGCCGCCCGACCAGGGCGCGAAGCCCCAGCCGAGGATCGCGCCCACGTCGCCCTCGCGGATGTCGGTCAGCACGCCCTCTTCCAGCGCGCGCACGGCTTCCAGCACCTGCACGAACAGCAGGCGATGCTGCACCTCGGTCAGGCTCGGCTGCTCGGGGCTGACGGGATAGTGCTCGGCAAGCCCTTCCCACAGGCCCAGCCGCTTGCCGCTCTCGTCGTAGCTGTAGAAACCCGCCTTGGCCTTGCGGCCGAGCCGACCCGCCTCGACCATGGCGAAGATCACCCCGTCGGCCGCGTCGTCATAGGCCTCGCCCATGGCGGCCTTGGTCGCCCGTGCGATCTTTGCACCAAGGTCGAGCGAGGTTTCGTCGGGCAGCTGCAGGGGGCCAAGCGGCATCCCCACGAGCTTGGCCGCGTTCTCGATCAGCGCAGGCGCAACGCCCTCCTGCACCATGCGCACGCCTTCGTTGACGTAAGGCAGGATGCAGCGGTTGGCGTAGAAGAAGCGCGCGTCATTCACCACGATGGGCGTCTTGCGGATCTGGCGCACGAAATCGAGCGCCTTGGCGACGGCGCGGTCGCCCGTCGCCTTGCCCTTGATGATCTCGACCAGCGCCATCTTGTCGACGGGGCTGAAGAAATGGATGCCGATGAACTGCTCGGGATTGTCCGAGGCCCTGGCAAGCTCGGTGATCGGCAGGGTCGAGGTGTTGGTGGCGAAGATGCAGTCGGGGCCGACCGCGGCCAGCACCTTTTTCGTGACCTCGGCCTTCACGCCGGGGTCTTCGAAGACCGCCTCCACGATCAGGTCGCAGCCTGCAAGCGCGGCGTAATCGGTCGTCGCCGTGATCCGGCCCAGCACCTCGGCCTTTTTCTCGGCCGTGACCTTGCCGCGCTTCATCCCCTTGTCGAGGATGCTTTCGGCATGGGCGCGGCCGCGGTCGGCGGCCTCCTGCGCCGCGTCGATCAGCACCACCTCGATGCCCGCATTGGCCGAGACATAGCCGATGCCTGCCCCCATCATGCCCGCGCCGATGACACCGAGCTTCGTCACCCTCTGGTCGGGCGCATCGGGGCGGTTCGCGCCCTTCTCCAGCGCCTCCTTGTTGAGGAACAGCGACCGGATCATCGCCGAGGAGGACGGGTTCATCAGGATCGAGGTGAACCAGCGCGCCTCGATCCGGAGTGCCGTGTCGAAATCGACCAGCGCGCCCTCGTAGACCGCCGAGAGCAGCGCCTTGGCCGCCGGGTAGACGCCCTTGGTCTTGCCATTGATCATGGCGCTTGCGCCGACAAAGGTCATGAAGCCCGCCGGGTGATAGGGCGCGCCGCCGGGCATCTTCCAGCCCTTCTGGTCCCAGGGCTTGACGATATCGGCGTCCCCCGCCGACAGCACCCACGCCTTCGCACGGGCGAGCAGCTCCTCCGCCGGCACGACCTCGTCGATCAGGCCCGCCGATTTCGCCGCCTTGGGCTCGAGCATCTTGCCCTCGAGCAGCACCGGGGCCGCGGCCATCGCGCCGACCATGCGCGAATAGCGCGTCGTGCCGCCCGCGCCGGGGAAAAGCCCCACGAGGATTTCCGGCAGGCCGATCCGCGCCTTGGGGTTCTCGGCCATGAAGCGGCGATGGGTGCAGAGCGCCAGCTCCGTGCCGATGCCCGCGCAGGTGCCGGGAATGGCGCAGGCCACGGGCTTGCCGCCCTTGTTCGTCTTGGGGTCCATGCCCGCGCGCTCGATCTTGCGCATGAAGCGATGCGCGCCCATGGTGAAATCGAAGAGCGCCTGCGCGGGGTCTTCGCCCGCTTCCTCGCGGATCGTGGCCAGAACATTCAGGTCCATGCCACCGGCAAAGCTGTCCTTGCCGCTGGTGATCACGATGCCCTTGACCGCATCATCGGCCAGCGCGTCGTCGATCAGCGCCTCGAGCACGCCGATCGCCTCGCGGCGCAGCACGTTCATGGACTTGTCCTGAAGATCCCAGGTGATGAGTGCGACGCCGTCGGCGCCCTTTTCCATCGTGAAATCGGTCATTGGTCCGGTCCCTTCATGGGGGGCTGCCCTGTCGGCCCGCCCGTTTCGACAGCGCGCCGGACCCGGTCCGACGCCTCGATGAAATCCGCGCTCAGCATCGTTACGGTGAGATCATCCGCATCGGTGTCGAGCCAGATACCCTGCCACCTGCCGTTGATGCGCATCATGGCCATGCTGCCGGCATATTCCGGCAGGACGGGCACACCATGCGACAGCGCCTCGGTGCGGTGGCGGCCGACGATCATGTCGGGCACGCCCACGACGAAGTTGGCCTCGATGCAGGTGCGGCGGAACTCGGTCACGTTGCGCGCCAGCAATTGCGCCCGGATGTCCGAGACGATGACGTCCATCTCCTCGGGGCAGGTGGCGACCACGCGCTTGGTGCGGGTCGACATCATGTTGGGCAAGGCGATGTAGTGAAGGATCGTCGCCAAGTCGCCGTCGAGGACCGCGCGGGAGACCTTGTCGAGGTGTGTCTGATACAAGCGAAAGGGCATGTTGTACGAACCGAGTCTGGCAATCGTTGAGCTGGCTGTCGCCGCCCGAGACACGCGATCCTTTCGAGGTGTTGTCAACCCGGAGAGCGGCAAACCCTGCGGCGTGGCGCAAGCTCCGCGTAGACCTGTTTCTGCTTGAGCACCATCTCGGGGTCGAGCATCTGCAACTCGCCCTCGTCGATGGCGGCCTGTTCCCAGACCACCTTCCACAGGCCGCCGATCCTCATCAGGGCGACATGGCACAGGAACGGGGCCACCACGTAACGCGCGTTGGCCATGATCTCCGACCGGTGAACGCCGACGATCATGTCCGGGTCGTGCGGCTGGAACTCCGCCTTCAGGCAGGTGCGCCGATACTGCGTCACGCCGGTCTTGCGCAGCTGCGCATGGTAGTCGCACAGGATGAGGTCGAGTTCCTCGATCGTGGTGATGATCAGCTGCGAGGTGTTGGTGTTGATCAGCGAGGGCAAGGCGATGTGCCGCTGCAGCGCCGCGATGTCCTTGGAGAAGAGCGCCGCGTTGATCGCGTCCATGGATTTCTGGTAGATGTCCATCGCCATGGGCCCACACTCCCGACACCGTTACCCCGTACCGGAATGGACCCCGATACCACTCGCGCGGCACTTTTGATCCGATGTCATCGATTGTCAATGTAATCGGTTGCAAGGTGACGCGGTGGGGCCGGGACCGCGGCGCAGGGGACACGCGCATCACAGCCGCTCGATGATCGTGGCGGCCCCCATGCCCGAGGCGACACAGAGCGTCGCAAGGCCGGTGCCCTTGCCCGACCGCTCCAGCTCATCCAGCAGCGTGCCCAGGATCATCGCGCCGGTCGCGCCCAGCGGGTGACCCATGGCGATGGCGCCGCCGTTCACGTTGACGCGGTCGTGATCCACGTCGAAGGCCTGCATGAAGCGCAGCACGACCGAGGAAAACGCCTCGTTCACCTCGAACAGGTCGATGTCCGAGATCGCCATGCCGCTGTCGGCGAGGATCTTCTCGGTCGCGGGCACGGGGCCGGTGAGCATGATGGTGGGATCGGTGCCGATCTTGGCCGTGGCGCGGATGCGCGCGCGCGGCGTCAGGCCGAATTTCTCCCCGAACGCCCGGTTGCCGATCAGAAGCGCCGCTGCCCCGTCCACGATGCCCGAGGAATTCCCGGCATGGTGGATATGCTCGATCCGATCGAGATGGGGGTATTTCATCAGCGCGACCTGGTCGAAACCGGGCATCATCTCGCCCATCTCCTTGAAGGCGGGCTTGAGGCTGCCCAGCGTCTGCATGTCGGTGCCGGGGCGCATGTATTCGTCATGCTCGAGGATCGTCAGCCCGTTGATGTCGGTCACCGGCACCACGGATTTGGCGAAACGCCCCTCGGCCCAGGCCTGCGCGGCGCGCCGCTGGCTTTCCACGGCCAGCGCGTCGGCGTCATCGCGCGAGAACCCGTATTCGGTGGCGATGATGTCGGCGCTGATGCCCTGGGGGACGAAATAGCTGTCCATGGCGATCGAGGGATCGACCGCGATGGCCGCCCCGTCGCTGCCCATGGCGACGCGGCCCATCATCTCGACCCCGCCCGCGATATAGGCGGCACCGGCGCCGCCCCGGACCTGGTTCGCGGCGAGGTTCACCGCCTCGAGCCCGCTGGCGCAGAAGCGGTTGATCGCAAGCCCCGGGATGCGCTCGTCGAGATCCGAGGCCAGGACGGCGGTCCGCGCAAGGCAGCCGCCCTGTTCCATCACCTGCGTGACATTGCCCCAGATCACGTCCTCGACCGCGTGACCGTCAAGCGCGTTACGGTCCTTCAAGGCGTTGAGCGTGAAGGCCGAGAGCCGCGCCGCGGTCACCTCGTGCAGCGCGCCGTCCTTGCGGCCCTTGCCGCGCGGGGTGCGGATCGCGTCGTAGATATAGGCGTCGGTCATCTGTCGTCTCCGGTCAGGTGGCGGGAAAGGCCCGCTGCATCAGCTCGTAGGGGTGTTTCCAGCCCGGCACCGCCGCGATGCGGGTGAGCCAGGCGTCGATCGCCGGATAGTCGGCGCGGTCGAAGGTGAAGGGCTCTTCGTAGAAGAGATACCCCGCGCAGGAGATGTCGGCGCAGGTGAGCCTGTCGCCCACCAGCCAGTCGCGGCCGGCCAGCTCGCCCTCCAGCACCATGAGCGCCGCCTTGAGGCGGCCCGCCATGAAGCCGATCACCTCGGCCGGGCGTTTGTCCTCGGGCAGGAAATTCATCAGGAAGCGCAAGGGCCCGGCCTGGCCCGAGACCTTCTGGTTGTCGAAGATCGTCCAGCGCAGGATCTCGCGCCGCGTGGCGGGCGACCCGTCACCGCAAAGCGCGCCGGTCGCGTCCATCACCCAGTCCTGGATCACGCCCGATTGCGTCAGGATCAGCCCGTCCGCGTCCAGCACCGGCACCTCGCCCATCGGGTTGATCGCCCGGAATTCGGGGCTGCGCGCCTCGCCCGCGAAGAAATCGACGTGGCGCGGGGTCCAGTCGATGCCGGCCAGCTCCAGCGCCAGCGCCGCCTTGTAGGCATTGCCGGATTCCCCGAAGCAATACAGTGTGTTGGTCATCGCGCTTACCCCTGGTTCTGCAAACGCCGACCTTGGTCGCCGCCGTATTTGAAGGAAGATGAAGGCTCGTAACCACTTGTTAAGGTTAACGTGCCACGATGAGGGCGCGGTACAGGCTGCCGAGCCGATGACCGCGGAAGGTGAAGGCGCCCTGTCCGGTGGTGCAGCGCCCCTCGGTGTCCGGACGCCGCTGGGGAACACTCGACCGGGCAGGGCGCTGGACCCCCGGCTTCATCTTCCTCCAAATACGGCTGCCCGACGGCTGACACCGGGCGGATGGCGGGGATGGCGTGCCGGAGGCTCATCGCTTGCGCTCCTCCAGCTCGGAGTTGAAGAGCCGCAGCCGGGCGGTGAATTTCTCGTCGTTGATCACGCTGCCCCAATGCTCGAAGAGGAAGGACAGGAATTCCCCGTCATCGAGCCCCGCCTCCTGCGCGAGGCCGCGCAGCTTGCGATAGCCGTCCTCGCTCATGGCGATGTTGGGGCGGCGCGTGAGCCGCAGGCGCTTTGGCATATGTCCCCTCCCTCGGGCCGGTGTCGGGGCGGCGCCCTCCCGCGCCGCGCCCCGTCCGACCTTAGAAATTCGCGGCGTCGAGCGCCATGACCGGTTCGGCGCCGGACTGGATGCGCGCCAGGTGCGTCGCCGTCATCGGCAGCTGGCGGGCCATGTAAAAACGCGCCGTCGCAAGCTTCGTCTCGTGGAACACCGGGTCCTCGGTGCCTTCGGCCAGCGCCTTGAGCGAGGTCTCGGCCATCCGGCCCCACATCAGCCCGAGGCAGACATGCCCGAAGAGATGCATGAAATCATAGCTGCCCGAGAGCGCCGCGTTGGGGTTCTTCATGCCTTCGGCCATGAAATACATGCCGGCGGCCTGCAGGTCCTTGGAGGCGCGCTTGAGCGGCTCGACGAACTCGGCCATCCCCTCGGTCTCGCCCGCCTCCTTGCAGAAGCCCTTCACCAGCTCGAAGAAGGCCATGACGTGCTTGCCGCCGTCCTGCGCGAGTTTCCGGCCCACGAGATCGAGCGCCTGCACGCCGTTCGCGCCTTCGTAGATCATGGCGATGCGGGCGTCGCGGGCGTATTGCGACATGCCCCATTCCTCGATGTAGCCATGCCCGCCGTAGACCTGCTGGGCCTGCACCGTCATGTCGAAGCCCTTGTCGGTCAGGAACCCCTTGATCACCGGGGTCAGCAGCGAGATCAGCCCGTCGGCATTGGCATCCTGCCCGCGATGGGCGCGGTCGATCAGCGTGGCGCCCCAGAGGATGAAGGCGCGCGCGCCCTCGGTGAAGCTCTTCTGCTCCATCAGGGGGCGGCGGATGGCGGGGTGAACGATCACCGGATCGGCGGGGCCGTCGGGGTTGGCGGGGCCGGTCACGTCGCGGCCCTGCAGCCGGTCCCTGGCATAGGC
>JAOARA010000426.1 GCA_025211115.1 Roseicyclus sp.
AGACAGGAGCAGCCCATGTCCCTCGACCTCGCCATTGCAGACCCTACCCAAGCCCTTGGCCTGCCCGAGCCTGCCAGCGTCCTTGACGCCGCCGACCGCATCGCCGCCGCCGACCTCGTGCCGCTGGTGCGCGCCATCGACGTGGACGGGCTTTACCCCGAGGAGGTGATGCGCAGTTTCGGCGCCGCGGGCGCGTTCCGGCGCCATCTGCCCGCGCCCGGCGGTGCGCTGGATCTCGATACCACCATCGCGGCCATGGCCCGCGCGGGGCGGGAGTGCCTGTCGACGGCGTTCTGCATGTGGTGCCAGTCGGCGCTGGGCTGGTATATCTACAACTCCGACAACACCGCGCTGCAGGCCGATCTGGGCGCGAAGGTCGCCACCGGCGAGATCCTTGGCGGCACCGGCCTGTCGAACCCGATGAAGACGCTCTTCGGGATCGAGACGATGAAGCTCAAGGCGACGCGGGTCGAGGGCGGCTACACGTTGCGCGGCACGCTGCCCTGGGTCAGCAACATCAACCCCGACGCCTGGTTCGCCGTGGTCAGCGAGATCCCCGAGGGCCCGCGCGCGGGCGAGCGGGTGATGATGGTGATCCACGGCTCGGGCGAGGGCGTGAAGCTGGTGTCGAACGATCATTTCGTGGCGCTCGAGGGCACCCGCACCTATGGCGTGCAATGCCGCGATGCCTTTGTCCCCGACGCGCATGTGCTGGCCGACCCGATCAACGCCTATATCCCGAAGATCCGCGCGGGCTTCATCCTGCTGCAGGCCGGCATGGCCTTCGGCATGATCGAGGGCTGCATCGCGCTGATGGAGCAGGTGAAGGGCCAGCTTGGCCATGTGAACAAGCACCTGCCCGACCAGCCCGAGCATTTCCGCGAGAAGCTGGAGGCGATGAAGGCCGAGGTCGCCGAGCTGACCAAGACGCCTTACGACACCTCGCAGGAGTATTTCATCCGCGTGGTGCGGGCGCGTCTCGCCGCCGGGGACCTGTCGGTTGCGGCCGCGCATAACGCGATGCTCCACCAGGGCGCGCGCGGCTACGTCACCCACGGCGCGGCACAGCGCAAGCTGCGCGAAAGCTACTTCGTCGCCATCGTGACGCCCGCCACCAAGCAGTTGCGCAAGATGCTTGCCGACATGGGGGCCGAGGCCTGATCGCGGCCCCCTTCTGCAGACCGTTTCCCTTCCTCCCAGCCGAAAGGACTGCTGCCATGACGAACACGCTGATTTCCCCGCAAGACCTGGCCGCCATGGATGACGTGGTGATCATCGACACCCGCGCGCCCGAGGCCTTCGCCGAAGGGCACATTCCCGGCGCGGTGAACCTGCACGAGATCTTCACCTTTCTCGCCACCTCGGACGCCGAGGGCATCGCCGAGATGACCAAGACCTTCGCCGTGGCCTTCGGGGCTGCGGGCCTGTCGGGGGCCGAGACGGCGGTGATCTACGAAGGGTCGATGAACACCGGCTTCGGGCAATCCTGCCGGGGGTATTTCCTGCTCGATTTCCTGGGCTACCCGAAAAAGGCCGTGCTCGACGGCGGTTATGACGCCTGGGTCGCGGCCGGCATGGACGTGACGACCGAGGCCTCGGTGCCCACGCCCGCCGACTTCCCGCTCGACCCCGCGGGGGCGACCGTGCTGCTGACCAAGGACGACATCCTGTCGGCGCTTGAGACCCCCGGCGCGGTGCTGCTCGACGTGCGGGACGTGGACGAGTGGATCGGCGAAAGCTCCTCGCCCTATGGCAAGGACTTCTGCCCGCGCAAGGGCCGCATCCCCGGCGCGCGCTGGATCGAGTGGTATCGCTTCATGAAGCCCACCGCCGACGGCCCGCGGCTCAAGTCGCCCTCCGAGGTGCTGGCGGAACTGGCCAGCGTCGGCATCACCACCGAGGACACCGTCTATCTCTACTGTTTCAAGGGCGCGCGCGCCTCGAACAGCTATCTCGCGCTGAAGCTCGCAGGGGTAAAGGACGTGCGCATCTATTTCGGCAGCTGGAACGAGTGGTCGCGCGACCCCGAGTTGCCCATCGACAGCGGCTATCCCGTCGCCGCCGAGTGATTCCCGAACATCCGAACACAGGAAGGACACCCCGATGAAAGACTCCGTTTTCGCCGATCCGATGATGGACAAGGACGATGTCGCGGCCATGGTGCTGGCCGCCAAGAAGCGGCTTGGCCTGAGCTGGGCCGAGATCGCCGAGAAGACCGGGCTGTCGCCCGTCTTCACCCACTCCGCCGCGATGGGCATGAACTCCATGCCCGAGGAGGGGGCGAAGAACCTCGTCGCCGCGCTGGAGCTGCCGGAGGAGGCCGTGTCGGTCCTGATGGACTACCCGACGAAGGTCTGGGAGCAGACCGTCCCGACCGACCCCTGCATCTATCGCCTCTATGAAATCGTGGCCGTCTACGGCCCGACGATGAAGGCGCTGATCCAGGAGGAATTCGGCGACGGGATCATGTCGGCCATCGACTTCGACATGAGCATTTCCCGCGTCGAGAACCCCAAGGGCGACCGCGTGAAGGTCGAGATGTCGGGCAAGTTCCTGAAATACAACACCTGGTGAGACCGGACCGGGCCCGGCCCCGCCGCGCTGTGCGGAGGGGGGCGGGCCCGTCTCGTGAAGACGGACGGAACCCATGGCAGACAGACACAGCGGCATCGTGGTGGTGGGCGCGGGGCAGGCGGCCCTGACGCTGGCCGAGACGCTCCGGCGCGGGGGCGAGACGCGGGCGATCACCCTGATCGGCGACGAGGCGCATCCGCCCTACCAGCGCCCGCCGCTGTCGAAGGCCTATCTCTCGGGCGAGATGCCGCGCGAACGGCTGTGGCTGAAGCCTGCCGATTGGTATGCGGCGCAGGGGGTCGATCTCGTGACCGGCACGGCGGTCACGGCGA
>JAOARA010000427.1 GCA_025211115.1 Roseicyclus sp.
CATCGGGAATCGGCTGGCCCGGATAGCCCACGCCCAGCAGCGCGGCGAGGCCGAGGCCGAAGAGCGTCAGCGCGAGGCCGGAGGCCACCTGGTTCGCCATCAGCAACTGCGTCAGCACCGCGAAGATCAGCGACAGCGCGGCCCCCCCGGCCATGCCCGCGACGCAGGCCAGCGTGGGCGAGCCGCTTTCATGCGCCCCGATGAAGCCGCAGACCGCGCCCATGATCATCATGCCCTCGACGCCGAGGTTCAGAACGCCCGATTTCTCGACCACCAGCTCGCCGATGGCGGCCAGCAGCACCGGCGTTGCCACCGTGATCAGCGCGACGATGAGCGTGACGGGATCGATGATCATGGCATGGCCCCCAGGATGTCGTCCCCGTAGCCGAGCCCCGACAGCACGAAACCCGCCAACAGCCCGACCGGCACGGCAAGAAACAGCGCGAGGGGCCGTCTGCCCTTGGGCCTTGTGTGCGTGCCCGCGCGGATCTTGCCGGAAAAGATGCGTTCGCTCACCCGGTCGAGGACAGAGTCGAGGGCGAGGAGGCCGAAGAACCCAAGCGCGCTTATGATGACGACGGGCCAGAAGACCGCCGCCGACAGCTGCGTCATGAGCTGCACCGCGATCCCGAGGAACAGGCCGACCGCCGCCAGCGCGCCGGCGTTAAGCCAATCGGTCACGGTCATCGCGCGCCGGTCGCTCATACCGCGGCCTCCCGTCCCCATTTGACGCGGTAATTCGCCAGCACGTCGATGGCCAGCAGGAAGAACAGGAGCATCCCCTGGAAGGCCTGGATCGACGGCGCGGGCAGGCCCAGCATCAGCTGCGCCAACTCGCCCCCGATGAAGGTCAGCGCCAGCAGCAGCCCGGCCAGCAGGATGCCGACCGGGTTCAACCGGCCGAGGAAAGCCACGATGATCGCGGTGAACCCGTAGCCCGCGTTGAAGTCGATGGTGATCTGCCCCGCGGGTCCCGACACCTCGAACAGCCCCGCCGCCCCGGCCAGCGCGCCGGACACTCCCATGCACAAAAGCACCAGCCGCGCCGGGTTCACGCCGCCGAAGCGTGCCGCGCGCGGGGCCTGTCCCGACAGCCTGATCTGGTAGCCGAGAACATGGCGCTGCATCAGCACATAGGCCGCGATCACCGCGAGGAAGGCCGCCAGCACGCCCCAGTGCATCCCCGTGCCCGCGATCAGCTCGGGATTGTCGGTGCCCGGATGCCGCGCGAGGTTCCGGCTGCCCGGAAAGCCCGAGCCCTCGGGGTTGCGCAGCCAGCCCGTCGCGGCCGAGGCCAGCATCGCCTCGGCGACATAGACCAGCAAGAGCGACACGAGGATCTCGTTGGTGCGCGCATAGACCTTCAGGAGCGCCGGGATCATCGCCCACAGGACGCCGCCCAACAGCCCCGCAAGCACCATGCCGGGGAAGATCAGCGCGCTTTCCGACGGGTAGAAGGCCAGCCCGAAGGCGGCCCCGAACAGCGCGCCGACGATGTATTGCCCCTCGGCCCCGATGTTCCAGATCCCCGCGCGGAACCCCAGCGAAAGCCCGATGGCGATCAGGATCAGCGGCCCCGCCTTCACCAGCAGCTGCGGGCGCGAATAGCCCGCGAAGCGTTCGCTGAACAGCGGGTCCCAGAAGATGATGCGGATCGCCTCGAGCGGGTCCGAGCCGAGAAGCGCGAACATCACCCCGCCCGCCACCATGGTCAGCGCCACCGCAAGGATCGGCCCCCCGATCACCCAGCCCCGCGAGGGCTGCGGGCGTTTTTCCAGCCGGATCATGCGACGACCTCGTGCATGTCATGCGCCCCGCCCAGCATCAGGCCGATTTCCTCCATCGTCAGCCCGCGCGCGGGCCGCGGTGCCGACAGCCGCCCCTCGTTCAGCGCGCAGAACCGGTCGGAAATCTCGAGCAGCTCATCGAGGTCCTGCGAAATCACGATCACCGCGGCGCCCCCCTGCGCGAGGTCCAGCAGCGCCTGCCGGATCGCGGCGGCGGCGCTGGCGTCCACGCCCCATGTCGGCTGGTTGACCACCAGAACCGTGGGGTTCTGCAATATCTCGCGCCCGATGACGTATTTCTGCAGGTTGCCCCCCGACAGCGCCCGCGCGGCCACCCCCGGCCCCGGCGTACGCACGTCGAAGCGCGCGATGATCTCCTCGGCAAAGCCCCGCGCCTTGCCCCAGTCGACGAAGCCCGACCGGTCCAGCCCCTTGCGGATGCGCGCGGTCAGCACCGCATTCTCGGTCAGGCTCATGTCGGGGGCCGCGGCATGGCCCAGCCGTTCCTCCGGCGCGCACAAAAGCCCCAGCGCGCGCCGCGCGTTCGGCCCGAGCGCGCCGACAGGCGCCCCCTTCAGCGTGATGGCCCCCGGCGCGACAAGCGTCTCGCCCGAGAGCGCCGCCAACAACTCGTCCTGCCCGTTGCCCGCAACCCCGCCGATGCCCAGAACCTCGCCCGCCCGCACCTCCAGCGCGACCTCGCGCAAGGGCGTGCCGAAGGGCGAGGCCGGCGTGACGCTGAGGCCCGCCACATGCAGCAACACCTCGCCCGGCTCGGACGCATCCCGCGCGGGCGCGCTCAGCGACTTGCCGACCATCAGCTCGGCCATATGCGCCGCCGTCACCTCGCGCGGGGTGCATTCGCCCACCTTCTTGCCCAGCCGCAGGATCGTCGCCGCGTCGCAAAGCGTGCGGATCTCCTCCAGCTTGTGCGAGATATAGAGGATCGCCGTCCCCTCGGCCGACAGCTTGCGCAGCGTGTGAAACAGGATCTCCACCTCCTGCGGCGTCAGCACGCTGGTCGGTTCGTCCATGATCAACAGCTTGGGGTCCTGCAACAGGCAGCGGATGATCTCGACCCTTTGCCGCTCCCCCGCCGACAGGTCGCCCACCATCCGGTCCGGATCGAGCGGAAGGCCATAGGTCTCGCTCACCTCTCGGATCTGCCGCGCAAGGTCGCGGGGCTTGGGCGGGGTTTCCATCCCGAGCGCGACATTCTCGGCCACGCTCAACGCCTCGAACAGGCTGAAATGCTGGAACACCATCGCCACGCCCGCGCCCCGCGCCGCCCGCGGCTCGGCGGGCGCGTAAGCCGCCCCGTTCAGCCGCATCGCGCCGCGGTCGGGCTTGACCAGCCCGTAGATCATCTTGACCAGCGTCGACTTGCCCGCGCCGTTCTCGCCCAGAAGCGCATGCACCTCGCCCGGCTGGATGGCGAAGGAGACGTCATCATTGGCGACGACACCCGGATAGGCCTTGGTCAGCCCCTCGATCTCGAGCAGTGCCGTCACGTGCGCGTCGCTTTCCCCCGGTGGATCGGCTTGACTGCCGATTCCTTGTGCAGATGCTCTTTCACTAGCCGCCCGGCCACCCCCACGGCAATGGCCTGCGGGTGTTTCCCAAGGGTCGGATCGCCGATCGGGCAGGCAATGCGCGAAATTTCGGCATCCGCATGGCCCAGCGCGCCAAGCCGCGTGCGGAAGCGCGCCCATTTCGTCGCCGAGCCGATCAGCCCGCAACTGGCAAAGCCACGCGCCAGCGCGGCATGGCAGAGCGCAAGGTCGATCTCGTGGCTATAGGTCAGGATCAGGTGATGGGCATGCACCGGCGCATGCGCCATCAGCCGCGGCAGGTCTGCCGCCGTGACCGTCTCGACGCCCTCGGGCACGTCCGCGGGGAACCGCGCCGGGCCGGTGTCGGCCCATGTGATCGCCACATGGGGCAGGGGGGCCATGACGCCGACCACGGCGCGCCCCACATGCCCCGCGCCCCAGACCCAGAGGTCCGCACCCCGCGCCCGTTCCAGCATCTCCACCGCCTCGAAGCGCAGCACCACCGCCCCGCCGCAGCACTGGCCGAGGGACGGGCCCAGCGGAAACCGCCGTTCGGCGTAATCCGCCCCATCCGCCAGCATCTGCCGGGCGAGGCGCATCGCCTCCCACTCCAGCGCGCCGCCGCCGATGGTGCCCTCGATGCCATCCCCGCGCACCAGCATCGCCGCCCCTTCCTCGCGCGGGGCGGAGCCCTGCACGGCCACCACGGTCACC